>JANODQ010000380.1:0-8049 GCA_031412775.1 Pirellulaceae bacterium
TCGCTCTGCGGGTGCCGAGCGTTCGTATTGTGGCTCCCATTCCAGGGAAAAACACGGTAGGAATCGAAGTCCCCAATGAGAAACGACAGGTTGTTCGGCTTCGCGAAGTCATCGAAGAAAGCGGAGCGGCCGTCAAGAAGATGAAGATCCCGCTCTTCTTAGGCAAAGACGTTTCGGGTAAGGCGTTGACCGTGGACCTCGCGACGCTTCCTCACTTGTTGATCGCTGGTCGAACAGGTACGGGTAAGTCGGTCTGCTTGAATAGTATCATTACTTCAATCTTAATGTCGCGACGACCTGACGAAGTGCGTATGTTGATGATTGACCCCAAGATGGTCGAGCTGAGTGGCTATGCGAGGTTGCCTCACTTGATGCACCCGGTTGTGACGGACATGAAGAAAGCGGAAGCAATTCTGGCTTGGGCTGTCGATAAGATGGAGGAGCGTTACGCGTTGCTCGCTCGCGCAGGTGTTCGACATATCACGAACTATAATCAGCTTGGGCATGAAGAGCTTCACGAACGACTCAAGCCTGAAACGGCAGACGATGCGGATCTTATCCCAGATCATCTTCCTTTCATTGTGATCGTCGCTGACGAAATTGCCGACATGATGATGACTTGCGGAAAAGAGGTCGAATCCCACATTATTCGACTTGCGCAAAAGAGCCGAGCGGTTGGAATTCACTTGATCCTTGCGACTCAAAAACCAACCGTCGATGTTATCACCGGCTTGATCAAGAGCAACCTTCCCGCGCGTATCAGCTTCCAAGTCGCTAGCCGAACTGACTCGCGAGTTGTTCTCGATGAAATGGGTGCGGACAAGCTTTTGGGTAACGGTGACATGCTGTTCTTGTGGCCGCAAACGAGTTCGCTTCTACGCGGTCAAGGCACTTATCTTGGTGACGACGAAATCAATCGGGTCGTTGATCATTGCAGTACGGGCGAGCAGAACTTTGTGCACGAGCTCATGCATATCAAACCCAAGCAGGATGCAGACGAAGGCGATCCCGTGAAACCGGGTGCATTCAAGAAACGCGATGAGCTCTACGAGTCGGCTGTCGATATTGTTGTCCGCGAAGGTCGTGGAAGTTGCTCCTTGCTACAGCGTGCGATGGGGATCGGTTATGGTCGAGCGGCTCGTCTGATCGACTTCATGGCCGAGGATGGAATCGTTGGCCAATACAACGGTTCTCAAGCTCGTGAAGTAGTTCTTAGTGTGGCAGACTGGGAAGCAATGCGAGGAGGTGAGGTCGAGCAAGATAAACCCGCACGCAAAAATAAAATACGCCGCGATGATGGCTGGGATACTGATCAAGCCAAGCCAACCAAACACGATCAAGACAACCGCCAACGAGCCGCCGTAACCGTGGCCGCCGACGAAGAAGAGTCCGAGGAGGACGAAGAAGTTGAATGGGAAGATGTCGAAGAAGAAGGCTCTGAAGAATACGAAGAAGAGTAAAAGAGAAGTTGCAAACCCCGATGACTTTCTGTGTAGAATAAGACGCGTATCAATCGCCCGGCAGTAGCCAGCATCTTTCGCTTCAGCCAGAGCGTGGGATGATGAAAAGGGTGTTTTTTCCTGAGCCTAAGCCTCGGGTGCTATCGGATAAATTGTGGCGAAACCGAAACCCGTGGCTAGCGCCATCGGCTCAGGTTTCATCAGCCCAGCCAGAGCGGGTATTATAGACTTTTACTAAATGACCAATTATCGCTTTCCATCGAAGACAACTCGAAATGAGCATCTCACTAGCGACCACCTGGGAAGATAGAATGATGGATTTGGGGAACATTCCCGCTAGCCGAGTCCGATGCGACCCGGCAATTGGTACTGCGACCATGGAGGATGTGATCCGAATTCGCGATACCGAAAAACGGTTTTTTGAATTGATCGATGGCACTTTAGTGGAGAAAGCCATGGGTTGGCAGGAATCGGTTTTGGCAGGCATTCTATTGCAGTGGCTAAACAACTATCTTGACAGGAATCCGATCGGAGTTGCCTCAGGTGCGGATGGAATGACGCGCCTTTTTGAAGACACAGTGCGAGGCCCCGATGTTGCGTTTGTGAACTGGACTAGACTGCCACAACGGAGAATTCCCAAGGAACCGATCCCAGATCTTGTACCAAACTTCGTAATCGAAGTAATCAGTGTCGGAAACACCTATGCAGAAATGTCTCGCAAGCGTCGCGATTACTTTCATGCGGGTGTTGAATTGCTTTGGATGGTTGAACATCGCCCAAGAACAGTCACTGTCTATAAGTCAGCGCTGGATGCCACCGTGTTCGGCGAGGAACAAGTGCTTGATGGAGGTTCAGTTCTGCCTGGTTGGCAAGTCAACATAAAGGAATTGTTTAGTCGCCTAGATGTTGGGTATTAAACAATCAGCAATCTTGGTAGCGATCGATAATGTCATTGAGAAAGGCTTGTTGATCACGAGCCCAATGTTCCTCTGAAAAAATTTCGACTTCGTTCCACCCGCGAAAGCCATTCGCCTCAACGAGCTTTCGAATTCCGCGGATGTCAATACATCCATCCCCCATCAACGCGCGATCGTTAAGCATATCTCGAGTGGGTACCCGCCAATCGCAGAGATGGAATGCGAATAATGCTTCGAGTTCGCCTAGCCTTTTTATCTCGCTTTCCAACGCTTCGTCCCACCAAACGTGATAAACATCGACAGCAACTCCAACTAGCGGATGTTGAATTGCTTCACACATTACACGAGCTTGTGTTAACCGATTGACGCAGCTTTTATCTCCCGAATACATCGGGTGGAGAGGCTCAATCGCCAATCGCACATTCGCCGCTTTTGCATCGTCTAGAAGACTTTCAATAGCATGACGAACCCAGCCTCGCTGGATATCGAGTGGCTCTCGAGGAGTCGCGCCGACCACAAGAACAAGCATCTCTGCTGAGATTTCGCCAGCAAGTTCAATCAGCCGTCGGTTATTGTCGATTCGACGAACTCGCTCTTGAGCATCAGGATCACAGAAGAAGCCACCACGAACCAACGCAGGGACTTTCAAACCAGAAGCTTGCACTGTGTTGCGCACCTCCGAGTTCGACATACCTGCAATCGCTTCGACCCAGATACTGATTCCGCCGATACCGGCAGCCGCAAATTGATCAACCGCGACCGGCAGTGGCCACGGTTTTGTTGTAATGGTATGAACCGCAAGTCGCTCACGCGAAGGAATATCTAGAAAGGATGATTTCATTCAGTTTTTCTTTTTGATTACGCGGTGCACACCATTACTTTGAAGTATTGCTGAGGTGATACTTCGTGGTTATTGGACAGAAATCCATCGTTGCTCATCGACAGATTGTTGACCTGAATTTGCAAGTCGAACTCCAGCAGCGGCAGAAGCAAGACTCCAAGGAAAATCTCCTTCGCCAACAACGTGTTTGATAAACAGTTCCCACTGAATCTTGAACGCGTTGTCATACTCGACAGTATTAGGCATTTTCTGCCAGCCATCAAAGAAGTTGATCGGTTGAGGAATATCAGGATTCCAGGTTGGCTTGGGTGTTCCGCCTGCACTTTGAATCCAACATTCACGCAACCCCGCAACCGCAGAACCGTGTGTGCCGTCGATTTGGACTGTCAACAGATCGTCGCGACGAACTCGTGTTGTCCATGAGCTATTGAACTGACAAGTAAGTCCGTTCTTTAAAACGAAGATTGCATAAGCCGCATCGTCTGCTGTGCACTTGTATGCCGCACCCGACTCGTCAATACGCTCTGGAATCTCGATGGTTGCGTGAGCTAACACACGATCAATCGGTCCAAACAGATCATTGATCAAGTATTCCCAGTGGCAGAACATGTCGATCATGATCCCGCCGCCGTCTTGACTTCGATAGTTCCATGACGGCCGTTGCACTGGTTGATCTTGGTCGTGACCGGTAAAGACCCAATATCCAAACTCACCGCGAACGCTCAAGATCTTTCCGAAGAAGCCTTGTTCGCGAAGCAAGCGAAGCTTGCGAATACCAGGCAGCCATAACTTATCCTGTACCGCTCCGTTTTTCATACCGGTTTTCGCAGCGACTTCCGCAAGTTCTTGCGCTGCAGTTGGCTCGGTTGCAATTGGCTTTTCGCAGTAGACCGCTTTGCCGTACTCCATTGCCTTTCGAAGAACTTCTGGACGCGTTTGCGTGCTGGACGCGTCGAAGAAAATGGTGATAGATTTGTCAGCGAGTACCGCATCCATGTCGGTGGTCCAGGCGATCGATCGACCAATCTCTTTGGTCGCAACCGACTCGGCAAGCTTTTGAAGTTTTGATGGACTTCGCCCAAGCAGAATGGGTTCGATCTGTTGCATCTCGCCGTTGGCGAGCTTTACACCACCCTGCCGCATAATGGCAAGCACCGATCGAATCAAGTGTTGATTGGTTCCCATACGACCGGTCACACCGTGCATGGCAATTTTGAGAGGAGGGCGATTCATGATTCGAGCCTTTTAAGGATTTCTTCTAGGATTGCAACATCGGATTCTGGACGAGTCGGACTACCGGGATAGGTAAGCGAGGTCTCGATCCAACCTCGTGCTTTGAGAAACTGAGCGGCATTATGCTTGTAAGCGGGAACAGGCGATCGGAAGGCCAAAAATCCGAGATACTGTAGGATGTCATTCAATTCATAAAAACCGTTGTCACCGCTTTCCCACATCGCATCGCGTCGGGCAAATTCTTCTGGTGCAAAGGTGCTTAGCCCAAGAAGATAGTCGCTCCCATACATCACCATGTCGATCGCAAGATCATTTCCGGTCAGCACCATAAACTCGGGTCGCACTTTATCTCTCAGAGTAAGCCGTTGCCATTCCAGTTGTCGATTCAATGACGAATGTTTTGCACCGAGACACTGCGGAACTTGAATCAATTGCTCGTAAACATCCAAGTCGTAGATCGCACCGAATGGAGCAAACATTTTGCCTAGTTCGAATGCATAAAAGCCACCACAGTGAACGCCGATCTTTGCATAAGCTTTGATAAGCTCGTCGGGCGATTGCTGCGTCAATCCAAAGCTTTGAAATATGACAGGCACGCCTCCGAAAGACTGAATCTCGTCGATACGCTCGCGATAGAGATCGAAGTTAAACGCCGAATCAGGTTTGTCACCAACGAACGCACCGGCGATAAAAGGGCGTCCGGCGGTCACTTCTTGACTCGCTCGAAGGACGTCGATTCGTTGTTCCGGGCTTATTAGATTTCCGTAACCGGTGTCCATGTTGACCGCGGGAACAAGCCCCGCGTCAGATGTTCGACCAACGTGACCGCGAAGGCCTTGCCAGTCAATTTCAGTGCTAGACAAGAGAGGCAAAAGAATCGCGGACATGCCCGTGATCTTACGCCGATATCGAATGGGAGGAGTGTTATTCATCATGTGATCAATAATAACTGTATGGCAACGGGCACGCTTGGCGAATTAAGCAATAGTCGATGGCGTTTCGGGCAGGGAATCCCTAAAGCAAGTACAATGAGCTCGTGGAAAAGCAAGTCAAATTGAATAGGAAGTGTTCCTGTGGTTTCTCCTACATCCAACTCGTCATCAAGCCTTCGCCGTTCGACGCCAGTTCCGCAAAATCTCGGTTCTAATGGACTTTGGGCATTCGAAAGCCGCCATGATCAAGCGTTTTCAATGGGCACGACAACGCACGCCTTTTTCAAGTTGCTCTGGATTCGAGAGGGTCACGGAAGTATCGAAATGGACGGCAAACCAATTCACTGCGAAACGGGCGACCTAGTGCTTTTACCAGCTCGATTGCCGCATAAAATTGTGGATTCTTCGTATTCACCCATTTCGCTGTATGGCTTAGGGATCGACTTCAGCCAATTGACTTGTGTGTCACCGGTCTTGCCGTGCTTTATCGCTGGAATCTATCGAGAACCCAAGTTTCAAACGCTTCGAATCGAACAGCACCTGCGTAAGATCCTGTATCTCAACGATCAGCAAGACGCTCCCAGTCTCCTTTCGTCCGTCGCAACGGCTATGAATCTGCTCGCCGAACTTGCGCTTGTGTTGGTCCCTCCCAAAAACAAGCGATCGCGCGTCATGATCAATCAACGCACTGACACCGAGCATCCAACCAATCCGCTTCTGGAGGCTTATCTGGCATGGCTTCAACGCAATTTTTATGAATCGCTAACGCTCGATGAAGCGGCTTTCGCTTCAGGCATGTCGCGGCGTACTTTTACCAACCACTTCAAATCGAGAACAGGTGCAACTTGGTTGGAGTACGTGAATCGACTCCGAATTCATCACGCGAAAGAACTTATGAAGCAAACTGATCGAAAGGTAACATCGATCGCATTCCAGTGCGGATTCGAAGACCTCACGACTTTCTATCGTGCCTTCAAAAGGATCACCGGTTCTAGTCCAACGCAAATGCGGGGGTGATTCCTGACGAGAAAACAATCGGCCACAGCGTGATTTAACGCAATCAAGATATAATCGGGCTTCGAACGTTTTGTGAATGGTGCGTTTTCGGTTATCTTTGGATAGTTCGCTTTCAGAGAATTTCGCTCTTTTTGGAGTACACTTGATATGGTCCTTTCCAAGCTCTTCCACTCGGCTGTAGTAATGCTCAGTTCATCTCACATGCGACTAATTTCATGGCGGAACGCGATTTTAGCTTCCTTTTTCCTGTTAGCGGCAAGCTTACCAATTCTTGGGGCTGATTTTTCAGTTGATCAAACACCAATGCCCGTGTCGGTAGAGAAAGCGTTTGATCACTTTCAAGTCGAACGTCCGGTTCTGATTGATCATGCGGGAGATGGAAGTGGTCGGCTTTTCATCGGAAGTCAACTTGGAACGATTTATGTTCTCCCATCTGTCACATCCGAGGAAGAACCGACGACATTCTTAGAAATCGAGCCGCAGGTTACATATAAAGAAAAACAAAACGAAGAAGGCTTGCTAGGCCTTGCGTTTCATCCAAAGTTCAAGACCAACGGTCAGTTGTTCGTCTATTACACGACGACCGTTGAACCAAACATGTCCTACATTTCGCGATTCAAAGTGTCATCGAGCGATCCAAACGTTGCGGACCCAAAGAGCGAAGAGATCCTCATGAAAATTAAGCAACCGTTTTGGAATCATAACGGAGGCACGATTGCTTTTGGACCCGATGGATTTCTTTACATCGCTCTTGGTGATGGAGGAAACGCACGCGATCCGTTGTTGTCAGCGCAAGACACTAGTACGGTGCTCGGGAAGATTCTTCGCATCGATGTTGATAAGAAAGACCCAGGGTTGGCTTACGCAATTCCTCGTGATAACCCTTATGCAAAAGTAACTGGCGCACGCCCTGAGGTTTATGCAACCGGCTTGCGAAATGTTTGGCGGATGAGTTTCGATCGGGAGAATGGTCAGCTTTATATTGCGGATGTCGGCCAAGATCTTTGGGAAGAAATCAATGTAGGAAAGCTTGGCGGTAACTATGGATGGAGCATTCGCGAAGCAACTCATCCGTTTGCTGAATCGGCATCGAATTCGTCGCCAATGATCGAACCCGTCTGGGAGTATCCGCACAACGCAGATTGGGGCAAATCGATTACCGGTGGCAATGTATACCGAGGCAAACAAGTTGATGCACTGAAAGGGTTTTATCTTTACGGAGATTATGTAAGCGGAAAGTTATGGGCCCTCAAGCTGGACCCCGAAACCAAGCAGACTATTGCTAATCGACCAATCGTTTGGCCGTCTGCACTTCCCATCGTGACCTTCGGCGAAGACGAAGCGGGCGAAGTTTATTTCACATCCACCGCAAGTGGTGGCATCATCTATCGTTTCATCAATGGTAAGAACTAGTGCTTTGTCGGACCGAAACCTAGAGGCGATGCACCCGTAGCAGATGTCATAAGACATCTGAAGACTTTCGCGTATAACGGTGCTTTGGTATGCTTCTGAATTCTTACGAATTCAGCTAACACATAACCTAACAACTTAGATAGATCTTTGATTGAGTAGATTGATAATCAGTAAGATATCAAGAGGCTCAATAAAGCCGTTGCCGCTCACATCTACCCAGAAGAGTTCGCTACTAT
>JANODQ010000381.1:0-5951 GCA_031412775.1 Pirellulaceae bacterium
GGAGGCGACATAACATACTTGGAGCCTTCGAAGTTTGGCTGCTGAGCGTAAGTGTCATCGAGTACTAAGTATGGAATGACTGTTTCTACTGAAACATCGACGCCACGAGATTTGCCGCGCATGGCTGCCTCGACCGCCAGAGCGTTACTTGTGTGGACGATGTAGACTTTGGCTTTCGTCATCTCAGCGAACGTCATCAGGTGTTGCACTCCTTCCGCTTCGACTTGAATCGGGCGTGACGGCTCGTGCCACTGGGGGCCTGTCTTTCCCTCTTCCAAAAGTCGCTTTTGAAGCTCGGCAATCATCGATTCGTTTTCGCAGTGGGCTGTAACAATCACGCCGAGCTTGCTTGCCAATTCAAGCGTCTTGTATAGCTCGCTGTCATTGATCCCGAAAAAGCCTTTGTATGCTAAAAAGACTTTCCAGCTCGTAATTCCTTCGGCTACGATCTGACGTAACTTGGATTCAGTCGAATCATCGAAACGCGAGATCCCCATGTGAAATGTAAAGTCGCAAGCAGAGAGGCCTTCAGCCTTGCTCTTCCAAAGTTGAAATGCTTCCCACGGATCTTCTTGGCGAGATGGACAACACATTTCAATCAACGTCGTTGTTCCGCCCACCAGAGCCGCTCGACTGGCCGTCTCATAAGTGTCCTTAGCATACGTGCCCATGAACGGCAGATAGATGTGGACGTGAGGATCAATAAAGCCTGGGAAAACATACTTTCCAGCCGCATCGACTTCCACGCAGTCGTGAAGAAGATCTTTCAGCGAGTCACGCAAATCGAGCCCGATATGCGTGATACGCTCGCCATCGACGAGAATGTCAGCGACATAAGATTCTGTCGCTGTAACGATATGACCATTTCGAATCAAATACACTTTTGCCTAGCCTTTCTTCCAATCTCTCCACATCCAACGCATGACTTCGGGAAAGATCGCCGAGCCATGTTTATCACTATGAGCGCCAGTGCCGATCACAAACTTGTGGTCGTAGCCTTTCTCCTTTAAAGCGGCAGCCATGGCTTTGTTAGCTTCAAACCAACTTCCGAATTGATTCGTGATGTCGTTCTCGCCATCTTGTTGAAAAAATCGAATCGGTTTGCGTTCCGAATTCCGAACCATTTCTGGATAAGCGTTCCCGCCACGGATATTCGTAAAGCTACCAACCGTAGTGAATACCTTACCGAATTGGTCTGGTCGAAACCATGCTACGGAGAAGGCACAAATGCCGCCCGAACTGCTTCCGGCGATACATCGATCTTCGGGCTTTTGCGAGATGTTATAAGTCTTGGTTACCTCGGGAAGGATTTCTTCGAGCAAGAACTTCGAGTAAACATCGCTCACCGTATCATATTCAACGCTACGATTCTTGGGTGATGCGGGGCTGCCGTCAGGCTTCTTGCGAGGTGGTTCACCAGGCTTCCTGGGAGCGTCACCTGGCTTGATGAAAACACCGATTGTGACAGGCATTTCACCACTGTGAATCAAGTTATCAAAGACGATGGGTGCTTGGTACTTTTGGCCGTCTTGGCAAACAAACAAGCTCGCAGGCTTCTTCGGATCGTACTGCTTGGGAACATAGACCCAATAATCTCGTACGGTTCCGGGATAGACCTTGCTGTTGTTCCATTCGTACTTAGTAATAGTCCCTTCAGGGACACCGGCTTTCTTCATCGAATCCGGACCGAGGGTGTAGATGTCGTCCGGTGACGGTGCTTTCTTCTTAGTATCTGGTTTTTTTTGCTCTGGTTTGCTCGCGCTTGATTTGTTTTCTTGACTGGAATCCGATTTCGCTTTGGGCTGCTTCTCTTGCGACCAAACACGGGGATGATCACCGAGCAATATGCAAATTGAAAGGAGGGCGATAACGCAGATGCGGTAGTGAGCGAACATGTTGAGGGGATCCTTCATGTGGCGGGAAGAAGCTTGCTAGGCAAGCAAGGCATTTCGCTAGTGTAATCCATTTTAATTGGGGCATGTCGTCGCTGTCGGTTTTCAAATTCGAATTTTTAATGTGAGGTTCGGTAAAAGAATTGGGGAGACCAAGGAGCATAAAGATCAGTCGTCGAAACTGGCTCGTCGATGAATTAGTTTTCACTCTCCGAATGCGATTTAAGCAGCCTGACGATGTTGCTGCCCGTCCAGAAGCGTTCCTAAGATAGCTTGACATATCGCGAGCTCACGATACGTTGATACTTATGGGTGCCTCTACGAAAACAGCGAAATCTAAAGTTTTAAAACCGCTTGGTAGCGTTCAGTCATTTTCCGAAGCTGCCGAGTGTTTAAAGATCCTTGCTCATCCGGTTCGTTTGCGAATCGTTCAATTGCTGCTTCACGGTCGTTTCGCTGTCGGAGAACTGGCTCAAGATTGTGAGATTCCTGATAACGTTGCTTCCGAGCATTTGCGGCTTCTGCAGCGATGTGGGTTTCTTAGCAACCAGCGTGAAGGGCGGCACGTTTTCTACGAGATTGCTGAACCGCACTTAAAATCGTTAATGGCCTGCGTCGAGTCCCGCTTTCTTCTCCCGCCCTCAAAAACTTCTCAAAATAAAAGCTGATCACCACATTCAATTCTCTTAAGGAACAACAGCATGAAAACCATTTCAGTCGCCGATCTCGCCGAGCTTAAGAAAAAGTCTTCGCTTGAATTGATTGATGTTCGCACGCCCGTCGAATTTCGCGAAGTGCATGTCGTCGGGGCAAGGAGCGTTCCCCTCGACTCGCTTGACCCGAAGCAGATTATCTCCTCTCGTAATAGCCAATCTTCGGAACCGATCTATGTGATTTGCAAAAGCGGAGGTCGTTCTGCGAAAGGGGCTCAGAAGTTCATCGACGCTGGCTTTCCAAATGTCATTAGCGTCGATGGAGGTACTTCGGCGTGGGGTGCCGCTGGCTATGCAGTTGAACGAGGCAAGAAAGCGATGTCGCTTGAGCGTCAAGTTCGAATTCTCGCAGGATTTCTTGTTTTGTGTGGAGCCGTGCTTGGTTTCTTGGTGCATCCGTACTTCGTTGGACTGTCGGCATTTATAGGTGCCGGGTTGATGTTCGCTGGAATCACTGACACGTGCGGCATGGGAATGATGCTTGCCAAAATGCCTTGGAATCAAGTCAGTTCGGGGTCCTGTGCAGTAACAACTCGAGCGACGTGATTCGGATCACGTCCGCGACAAGACGATGCGAGCCTTGTTTACGATTCTCAATTAGAAAGATTTCCTAGCGTGAAGATTGTTATTGTTGGTGGAGTTGCCGGTGGTGCGTCGGCAGCGACTCGAGCTCGTAGACTCAGTGAAGATTGCGACATCGTTTTGCTGGAACGCGGCGAAGAGCCTTCGTTTGCTAATTGCGGAATGCCCTATTATGTCGGTGGTGAAATTAAATCACGCAATAGTCTTCTGGTCGCACCGATTGAAAGACTGCGACAACGTTATCGGCTTGACGTCAGAAATCGAACCGAAGTAACAGAAATTGATCGAGCCAACAAAAGTGTTTTGGTTCGCAACCTTTCGACTGGCGAAACGTACACCGAAAGCTACGACAAGCTGATCATAGCGACCGGCGCATCGCCTTTTCGTCCTTCGATTCCCGGTATTAATAGCAGTCGTATTCTTGAGCTGCGCGACTTGAAAGATGCAGACAAGATGCATGTGTTGGCTACGTCCAATGCAAAGCATGCGGTAGTCATTGGTGCTGGATTCATTGGGATGGAAGTCGCTGAGAATCTCGTTCGACGCGATATTCATGTGACTGTCGTTCAAATTTCCAAGCAGATTCTTCCGACGTGGGATCATGAGATGATAACTTCCATTGAAGACCATGTTCGCCAAAAGGGTGTAACGCTTCGGCTGAATGATTCGCCAGAAAAATTCGAGGAAATCAAAGATGGAAATCAGATCGCCATTCATCTTGCATCCGGCAACCGAATCGAGGCGGACTTTGTCGTGGTGAGCGTTGGCGTTCGCCCTGAAAGTAAGTTGGCGGCTGATGCGGGGATCTCATGTGGGCCTCGCGGGGGAATCATCACCTCTCCATCGATGCAAACGAGCGACCCGGATGTGTATGCCGTTGGTGATGTGGTCGAGGTGAAAGACTTTGTGACTGACAAGCCAACGCAGATTCCGCTGGCTGGTCCTGCTAATCGCCAAGGTCGAATTGCTGCGGACCATATTTTCGGTCGTCATTCAAGTTACCGCGGTACGCAAGGAACAGCCATCGTCGGTGTCTTTGGGATGACCGCTGCGATGACTGGTCAGAGCGAAAGTCAATTGAAAAAGTCGGCGACGCCTTTTGAAAAAATCTACATTCATCCGAACGATCACGCGGGTTACTACCCAGGTGCAAAGTCGATGACTTTGAAGCTGCTCTTTGACCCGGAGAAAGGGCGGATTCTCGGCGCGCAAGGGGTTGGAAGTTCCGGCGTTGATAAGCGTATCGATGTAATCGCGATGGCCATACAAGCTGGACTCACTGTTTATGATCTGGAGCAGGCAGAGTTGTGTTATGCGCCTCAATATGGTTCCGCAAAGGACCCGATCAACATGGCGGGGTTCGTCGCGTCGAGTGTCTTGCGTGGCGATCATCCAGTGATTCATGCCGACTGCATCATGGCGGATTCAGATTCGAATTACTTTATTCTCGACGTTCGAACAGAGTCAGAGTTTAACGAAGGACATATCCCGAAGGCGATCAATATTCCGCTCGACGAACTGCGAACTCGTATAGAAGAATTACCTAAGAGCCAAAAAATCGCGGCTTACTGCAAAGTCGGTCAGCGCGGTTACATGGCAACGCGAATTCTTGCTCTACGAGGCTTCGACGTGTGCAACATTAGCGGAGGCTATACTTCGTGGTGTCAACGCTACCCGTTCGAGATAGCAAAAGCAAAGTCATAGAATAGATTGCAATTCATCCGCCTAGATGACTCGCATCCAGATGCTTTTTAGATACTCGGTTTCGGGGCAATGTGCTACGACAGGGTGGTCTGCTGCGGCACCGTGTCGTGAGAAAATTTGGACCGTTCTCGGAGGATAGGGGATACCGTTCTCGTCGAATCCGGTCGCTTTTGCTGCTGATCGAACGATGTTGAAGAATGTTTCCTCGAGCAATAATCCAGCGCAAGAGCATGTCAGCATGATTCCACCTGGCTTCACAAGTTGCATTGCGAGTCGATTTAAATCAGCGTGTTTATGTGTTCCTTCTTCGAGCTCGATTCTCGTTCGAATTAGTTTGGGTGGGTCTAAGATGACTACATCGTATTGGCGTTTGATGCGAATCATGTCTCGCATGAAAGCGAACGCGTCTTCTTGAACAAATCGAACGCGAACTTGATTCATGTTTGCATTCTTAGTCGCCATCGCGAGTGGGTCTTGATCAAGATCCACGCCGGTGACTTCAGCGGCTTGTCCAAGTTTGGCCGCTTGAATTGAGAAGCCTCCCGAATAGCAGCACAGATCGAGGACCGTCTTGCCACCACAAAGATCCGCCAGCATCTTGCGATTTTCGCGTTGGTCGCAAAAGAAACCCGTTTTGTGGCCTGTTCCGAAGTGAATCTTGAACTTGGTGCCATACTCTTGGATCGTTACCGATGCGGGGAGTTGTTCGGATGAAATGCTTTTCGCGTCGAAACCTTCTTGCTGCATGAATTGCGGGCAAGGTTGAACCAGCCAATGCTGAGTACCCAGCTTGGCGGCAATCTTTGCGAGAATCTCGGGAGCTCGCTGGTACATGCCAAGGCTGAAAACTTCTGCACTTAAGCAATCTGCGTAGCGATCGACAACCAATCCTGGGAACCCATCCGACTCACCGTGGATGACTCGGTAGGCATTGGTATGCGAGTCTAGTTTCAGAACATCACGACGAAGCTCAACAGCGCGGTCGACCAGTTGGTCCCAGAACGCGTCGTCTGGTAAATCGCCCCACCAGCGGTAAAGCCGGAGAGCGACTTCCGAGCGG
>JANODQ010000382.1:0-22956 GCA_031412775.1 Pirellulaceae bacterium
CTTATTAAAACCCATTGAGCCTGAGGCGCTAGCCGATTTCCTATGACCTAAATCGGCTAGCGCCTCAGGCTCATAAATCTTCGAATTCAGTTAAACAGTACATGTATTAAAAATTTAATGCGTGCCGAGCATCAGCAAGAATAATTTTATGCATAACAATCAATTGAACCGAACTGGCAAAGGAATTGCCATTGATCGTCTATCGAATCGTTGGCGATTTCGATTGATCAGCCGATTGCTGGATCTTCGAAGGCTGCTTTTTGGATGCGCAGTGTGGTTCGTAGTGGTTGGTTTTGTTCACGCTCAGCAATTGTCGAACGGGACGAAGAGCGGGCTGATGAAAGCTGAGCCGATTACGCTAGCCACGGGTTTCGACTTTGCCACCGTTCGCCCGTCAGCACCCGAGGCTAGCGCCTACGGCTCAGGAAAAACGCCCTTTTCATCAGCCCAGACAACAGGCGGAACAGCAATCGGAAAGAATCAAATTCGGATCGATGTGAAAGCGGCTTCAAATTGCTCAAGTAATTTGGTGCGACTAAGTGATCTCGCGACGATCTCCGGAGATATTCCGGCATCGCTTGGCGCCATCGATGCGATCTCGATAGGCCCCTCGCCGGCAATTGGTGAAAGTCAATTATGGGCTCGACAAGACATCCAGCGGACGCTTGAGCTTCGCGGTATTCCGGCGGAAAATATACAGTGGCTTGGTGCGTCGGTAAGCAAACTGACTCGTAGAGTACCAAACATCAGAGACTCCAATTCGGTTATCACAGCGAGCGCGACGTCCACCGTCCCTACTGATGGGAAAGCTTTTACGCCAGCCTATCTAACGCCTCAAACAACTGTTAACGCAAAGCGAAATGTCGTTCAAGTTATACTTAACTATATTCAAACGACTGCGAACGAAAGTCTTCCTTTACAGATCGAGGTTGAACTTCCTGTGCAGGTTCAGCAAACGCTTTCGCTTCGAAATAACATTGTCGGTGTTTCGGGTGGCCATGCACCGTGGACCGGCCCACAGCAGTTTGAAATTTTGTTCACATCCAACGGCGAGAAGCGAACGGCCTTAGTCGACGCAACAATCTCTCTGCCTCCATCGGTTTGGGCCGCCGTTGGGCCGCTTCCCAAAGGGCGGATTGTGTCGGACGAAGATTTGAAAGAGATCGTTCTACCGCCGAGTGCGAAAACTCCAATAGAAGATTGCTTTGTCGATCAATCGCAAATTATTGGTCAAGAACTCCGCCGCGCGATTAGCACAGGGCAACCGATTATGCGCCGTGATGTTGGTGCACCGAGAATCGTGCTCCAAAACGAAACGATTGAGATCCAAGTTGTCGCCGGTGCTATTGTCGCTCAGACAAGTGGTAAGGCACTTGAAAGCGGCGGCCAGGATGATGTGATCCAAGTAGAAGTCATTGGGACAAAGAAGAAGCTTGTGGCCCGAGTGATCGGACCAGGACAAGTCGAAGCCATCGCAGCCGCCAACACTCTTCGCTAGTTAAACTTTTGACGGAGCTCCAGTAGCATGAAAAGCCAAGTGGATTGTTATCGAATTTATTTTTACCCTCTCCGCATCTTACTTTGGTGCAGCGTTTTGTTCGGGTTGATTTACTCGACGGGAAACAAGTCGTTTGGACAGTCTGGAAGCCTTTACAACAAACCCCGGCCGGTGAGCGTTTCGCAAGTTGCAAACGTGCAGCAACCATTTCCTGGGGCCGGCCAGATGTCGCCTCAGATGATGCAGCAATATGCGAATCCTTCGGGTGCTGCCGGGCAATTTCCGATGTCTCCGGAGATGGCCTACCAACTAGAGGCACAAGCACAGGCAGGATACGGAGTTTCACCTCCGGGTTCCATTGCTGGACCTTTCGCAGGGATGCAGCCTATGATGATGGATCCTTCGCAAAACCAGAACCCGCTTGCTTCGTCATGGACTTTCGTACCACCATCGGCATCTAGAAACCTTCGCATTCACGACATCATTTCGATCCGAGTCTCCGAAATCGCCCAATCGAACTCGCAAGGGAACGCACAATCTCGAAAGAGCTTATCGTTCGACGCGCGTCTAGCCGACTGGGTCCGATTGGTCGGGATAGACACAATAAAGCCCGCCCCACAATCCGATGGCGATCAGAGAATTGGAGGAAACGAGAGCGAAGTCTACCGCTCGAACTCCAATCTTCAGACTCGCGAAGAGATTACGTTCAACATTGCGGCTGAGATTGCTGATATTCGCCCCAACGGCAACCTAGTGATATCCGCTCACAAGACCATCAAGCTGAATGATAACGATTGGGAGGTATCTCTCTCAGGAATTTGTCGGCCGCAGGATGTTGGTCCTGACAACGTGATTTTGAGTAAAGACATTACCGATTTAAATGTTAACAAAGTAGAACGAGGACAGGTACGAGACGGTTACGCACGAGGTTGGTTCACTCGATGGTTCGCTTACCTCAAGCCGTTCTAAGCAAAGCACAATTTGCAACGGACAAAAGATTCTTATCGATGGAGCAGGTGTCGATCGTTCGGAGTGTGGATCTCCAATCGAGTCTTATTCTGGTGAGGTTAGTCGCTGGCCGGGATCTAGCATGCCTTCGTCGCTGAATGGTCGCACCTTCACTGCTCCCCCCTGTGCTTGGGTCGCCACTAATTGGGCGTTGAGTCGCGAGCGATTGGCTCGCTCTGCAAAACAAATGCGTTACTCATCACAACATCTCGCTCTATGTCCTCCGTGCCTCTGTGTTTCACTTCCCCCGCGGTTACTACTAGGCTAACCGAACACCGTTGCTCAAGTCTAGATCTTGAAACACAGAGGCACAGAGAGCACAGAGGAATGGACACAGTGAAATATTTTCTAAAAGCGAATCTTTTATCGTTGATCGTTTGAGAACTATGATTACGAAAACTTTCATTGGATTAAGACCTCGAGACGTTTTGAGTCTGAGGCGATAGCCGATTTAGTTGAACTTGGCTTCGGGAAATCCAAACTACTGGCGGGTTCGGCAACAGTATTGTCAATGCTTCAAATCAATCCCCAGCTTTCGCGTAGTGATTGCCGCAATGCATCTGGTTGGCAATCAATGTTGGTGAGGAAATCTGCGTGCGAGCGTCCGCTGCGATAGGCTGGTTGTCGAGGGGGAGTCGCTAAGTAGCGGGAGATGCATTCGATCGGGAAGTGATAAAGAATGGTTCCATGATAGAGCAACCAGTCTCGAGTGTATCGAAGGGCATTCCCCGAAAACTTTCGATCCTCAATTGTCAAATCACAAATTCCTTGCAAAGTAACTTTCGAATTCAGACTTTGTGTTGCATTGAAAATTCGATTCATAACAAATCGATGCGCAGTATTGATTGAACGCAATTCGGGTCGCTGTTGTAAGGAAAGAATCACACTGTACATCAAGCAACCGGGCCCAGCGACGATCGACGCGCCGCCGCTGCATCGACGGACAATCGGAACTCTGTCTTCGGCACAAAGTTCGACATTGGCTTCCGAAGTTTTCGAACCACGGCCCAGGACAACACAAATGCGGTCGAACTCCCATGTGCTGAATCCCTCGACGAGTTCTTCGTCAGATGTTTGTGATGAAGAGTTGCCTTGAATAAGCGATCCCTCCCACTCGAGGAGTGTTTCAGGTGTCACTTGAGATACTGCGGCTATGTCTACACCCGTGGCTAGCGCTATCGGCTCAGGATTAATAATCCCGGCCTGTGGATGTTTCCTTCGGTCACCAGTTGGTGGCTCGTTAGGTGGTAGAAACAATCGCATCGCGACGAATAAGATTCTTGTAAGGGTTGGTTCGATGGGGAGAAGTAAAATCAGCCATTCAATGTTATAACCGTCAAAGCAAAATCATAGACGACTTGACGTGTCTTGCCACACTGATTCGGTCGGTAAAATTACCATTAATGGAATACAAAACTGTGGGAACTGAACCAATCAACGTACCAATCGGCGATTTGCCGCAAGCATCTTATCCGTTTTATAGTCGGCTTGCTCGAATGATTAATTCGGGGCAATCTCGGTCGATCATTATCGCAGGGAATATCTACGATTTGTACTTCGATAGCCAAGGCTACGTACCGATCATCACGTTTTTGAAGAACAAATTAACTGCACCGGGACTTATTCAGATAACTTATGAGCTCAACGGGCCAGTACGTTTGAACGATTCCGATCGCAACAAACTGCGTGATGCTTGGGCAGCTTGGAAGAACGGATCGACTGTAGATTCAATGCCGATGAAAGAAGTCTTGCAAGATGGCTCCAAGTTCGATTTAAGGCGCCGCGAGTTTGACCAGTATCTTCGTGATGCTATCGGAAATGCGACGCAAGCTCTGGAGTTTCTTCGCCAGTTAACGATTTGCTCGCGTTCGACGATGCGTGATAACCTGCTGATCATGATCGAGGGGGCGGACATGATTCTCCCGGCAGGTGATGGTGACGTATCCAAGATGAACGATGTTCAAATGCGTCGAATCGCCGTGGTAACCGATTGGTTTAGTGATCCCGATTTCTTCGCGGGTCGTGACACGGTTTTGCTAATATCAGAATCCGTTTCGCAGATTCACTCGCGTGTGTCTCGACTTCCACAAGTTCTGTCGGTTGATATTCCTTCGCCTGACACGGCAGGGAGAAAGCACTTCGCTCAGTGGCATGTCCAATCATCGAGTTCTCGAACGAACGGTCGGTCTGCCAATGCACAGCCAATCGAGCAGCCGATCGATATGATCGCACAAGCCACCGCCGGTCTGAGTCTTCACGCAATGCGGCAGCTCATGCTAGCCTCAGATTACGCTGGCAAGCCGATTCAGCGTGATGATACGACCGCGCAAGTCGAGCACTTCATTCAGAGCCAATTGGGCGAAGACGTGATTGAATTTAAAAAGCCGGAGCATACGCTTAATGATGTAATCGGTTTTTCGAAGTTGAAAGAGTTCCTTGCAACTTATCTAATTCCACGAATGCAATTAGGTGATGATCGTGCGCTGCCAGGGGCGGCGATTGCCGGTCCGATCGGTGGTGGAAAGACCTTCATCTTCGAAGCGGTCGCTGCCGAATTGAGTATGCCCGTTTTGGTGCTCAAAAATATTCGTAGTCAATGGTTCGGCCAAACGGATGTGATTTTCGAGCGACTGAGGCGAGTCCTCGAGGCACTCGAAAAAGTTGTTATCTTCGTCGACGAAGCAGATACTCAGTTTGGAAGTGTCGGCGAGGGCTCGCACGAAACCGAACGACGGCTGACTGGGAAGATCCAAGCCATGATGAGCGATCCTCGCTTACGGGGAAAGGTGATTTGGCTCTTAATGACAGCACGCATCCATTTGCTCTCACCGGATATAAGGCGTCCTGGTCGAGTCGGCGATTTGATTATTCCCGTGCTTGATCCAACAGGGCAAGACCGGATCGATTTTATCAAGTGGATGATTAAACCGACCGGATTTACGTCCGATTCGCTTGTGGATTGGCTTGATCGCGAGGGATTGGATGTCAATTTTTCGTCGGCGGGTTACGCAGCCCTTCGAAGCCAATTTAAAGCGATTCCGCCCAAGGATGAAGAAGAGCTGAGAGCGATTGTCTATGATTTTCTCTCGCCCGCCATCGAAATGACGCGTCGTTATCAGACGCTTCAAGCACTCGTCAATTGCACGCGTCGATCATTGCTACCGAATCCGGATATCACCGAAAGCGACCGTGCGGCAATGGACGCGGAAATTCGTGCGCTCGAGTTACAAGGGATTCGATAAGAGGAATTCGTCAAGCCGATATCCCCGTTAAAACCGGTGCAATCGTAAATCTTTCGCTGCAAGTAAAGATGTGACGTTCGTTCTAAGCGAAGCACTTCACATTCATAGGGTATAGATGAGGATCAGTTTTCTGTTTCAGTCTTTTGAGTTCCCGAATGGCTCTTGCAATCAGTCCAATCGATTCTTCGGAATTGCAAGAAGAGCGTGCGGTTTCTTTCGGAATATCAGAATCTGAGACTGCGAAGAAGGAGATGCCCACCGATACGATCGCGTCGGGCATTTCTTTTATGTTGATTGCGAATGTTTTACAGCGTGGGATTGGCTTTCTCCGTAATATCGCATTCTGTCACTTTCTTTCCGAGCACGAGCTTGGCCTGTGGGCTTTAGCAAGTGGGTTTTTCATACTCGCAGCACCGTTGTCAGTGCTAGGACTGCCGGGTTCGCTCGGCAGGTTTACCGAGTTCTATCGGATGCGAAACCAGCTCGTCAGTTATCTTGGTTGGATGATCGTCGGATCTGCGGCCGGGTTGCTTGCGTTCTCGTTAGCGCTAGTCCTGTTTCCGTGGTGGAGCGCGACATTAATCTTTGATAATGAGGAGTCGTTCGCAACCATCGCAATGTTGACTGCGACATTGATCCTGGTGGTTGGGTTTAATTTCATCACCGAGCTTTTGAGTGGTCTGCGACAGAACCGAATCGTGTCTGGCATGCAGATGTTGAATTCCATCTCCTTCACAATGATGTCGGTTTCTTGGTTGTTGCTATTCCGTGATTGGCGTGGTGTTTTACTTTCATTCGCGATCGCTTCTCTACTTGGATGTATTCCGGGCTTGATAGGACTTCGGACCACGTGCGCGATTGCGTTTACCAATCAAGAGCCGATGGATACGCGGGGGATGTGGAGTCGCATCTTACCGTTTGCTGCAAGCATATGGCTCATGAATTTGCTTGGAAATCTTTTCGACGTCGTAGATCGCTACATGCTGCTTCATTTGGCTAATACGGACGTCTTAAGCAGTACAGCCATTGTTGGGCAGTATCACAGTGGTCGAATATTGCCGGTGCTGATTACCAGTCTCGCGGCCATGCTAAATGGCATGATACTTCCGCATCTTAGCGCGGATTGGGAGGCGGGCGAACGCGAAGCAGTGAAGACTCGAATCCGATCGACGATGAAGCTGATGACATTGTTCTTTTGGGCGTTATCCATCGGCGGTATGGTGGTTTCGCCGTTTGTCTTTCAAACGCTTCTCAAAGGGCGGTATGCAGATGGTTTGTCGATCATGCCGTTGGGTTTAGTTCACTGTACGTATGCTGCGGTGGCCGCGTTTTTATGCAATTATTTCTGGTGTGAAGAAAAGGGCGGCTTGGTCACGAAGCTGATGGCTTTTGGACTGCTGCTAAACATCGTTTTGAATTTTTTAATGGTACCGCTTTGGTGTGTTTACGGAGCGATGTTGGCGACCTTTTTAGCTGGCGTGGCAATCCTAGGAATGACGATCGCGATTATGTCTCAACGCGGTTGCTGGGTCGGGCGACAGGCAGTTATTCTCGCAATTTTGCCTGCGAGTCTCGCCGTATCGACGAGCTTATCGATGCTCGTTTTCACCCTAATCATTCTTTTAATCAGCAGGACGGATCTGCTACTCAGTGCCGACGAGAAAGAGGAACTCAGTGTTCACCTGAGGCCAATGTTGCGACGAATTGGCCTGGCTGCGGATGGGCGCTGCTTTTGGCGATAAGCACGTCTCGCGATTTCATTACCGCGTTTGAGTCCACTTCATTACGTCGTTGGTTGGTCCCGTATTGGAAGTGATGATCTGCAACATCGGCTGTTTAATCGATGAAGCAATCGTGCTTTGCGTGGAGCCGACTTTTATCCCCTCGGTTAGGGTTTTGGTGCCGATGACTTTAGAAGTCGCAAACGGCGTGGTCTGAAGTTCAAGATTAAGCTGCGCGAGAGTTGAGCCCATCGGCCAATTCGATGCAGTATTCATCCAAATCCTTATGGTAAGGCCTGGTGATTCAGCGAGACCGAAAAATGGAGTCGCCGCTTGTGTAACAGGCAAGCACTAGTGAATCAATTTTCCACTCACAGTACACTCCGCGACAAAAGCTTCTCCTAAGTCGGTTTTGACCAACACGGTTTGCTTGAAGTCGCCAAGTTGTTTTTCATCCTCAGAAGCTGCTGTGATGAACTCAAACGGAACAACGTGAACTGCCTTGGATTCGACATCAGGTTTAAATTGAAAGCGACTGTCGGGACAAGTTACGTCTACAATTTTGAAAGGCTTATTGCCTTTAACGACAAAGCGTTGTTGTTTAGTTTGACCGGCTGTAATATCACCCAGTCCAATCAGCGCGGGTGCAACCGTAATCGGCGGAACGACGCGACCCAAAAGCGGCAAAGTAAACTCATTGTCTACAGCATCGTTGGTAACCACCACAAGCTCATCATGAAGCTCGCCCACCGGAGCCATCTCCGAAAGAGCCACGTTTAAAACGTATGTGACCAAGTTGCCGCGACGCTGCGGTGGATCCATTCGAACCGACAGATAGTCATTTTTGCCTCGTACGTCAACGATCTGCCAATCGCCCCGTCCTGCGTAAGAAATGCGCACCGGTATCTCACGCTTTGTTGCCGATTCAATTTCTCCAAAGGCAACCTCACCGGGTTCGGTCACAATATCGGACCGAATGTGCCCTTTGACCAGCAGTTGAACTTCTGCGTAGTAAGGGCGATCAAAAGTAACTGTGATGGCGGCATTCTTGTGGCCAATGAAAGATCGCGTATTAAATTGGGCTGTGATCTCACTTTTCTCCCAAGTCTTCAACGATGACTTCTCAATCACGGGTTTGGTGCAACCGCAACTGCTACGCACGCTGGCGATGTGGAGGTCTTCTTCGTAGATGTTCTCGAGAACAAAAGCGAACTCTGTTTTTGCGTTCCTACTTACCGAACCAAAATCATGCGTGGTTGTTTCGAACATTTTTGCTGCCCAGTTTTGTCCAAGGACTGAAGTGCAAAATGAGATCGAAGCGATAAAGGCTGTAACAGCAAATGCAAGCGTCGATCGATTCGAGGACTTACTTTGCGACATAGCAGAATTAAAAAACGAAAACACTACTTGAGCTCCTCCTAAGCAATATGACTCTCGTACTAAGAGATTTCGGCTGTGACTAGGGATGTGCTTAACCGCAAAATGTCGGAATATTCAGAGCGTCTTACCATTGCGACCCAGACTGCCCAGCATGCGACCAATATCTCGAATGCGGGCTTTCAACCAGGCAAGCTGCGGAGTTTAGCACGCAAGAAACTAAATTTTGTCGAGAACGGTACACGAGCAAGTCGCCGATGCCACCAGTCGCCCACGATCATCCTGGATATCGCATGTGACAAAGCCGACGCGTAGTCCTCGTTGGCGAACGGTGGAATATGCAACCAGCCCTTTGCCTCGCACTGGTCGCATGAAATGAATGTGAAGATCGATAGTCGAAAAATCTTGCTCGGCGTCTAATGTCCTGCCGAATGCGATTCCCATAGAAGCATCTGCAAGAGCGGCCAGAACTCCTCCATGCACGCGTCCCATCGGGTTGTGCAAGCGACTATCAACGGGAAGTCTCACAGTACATTCGCCAATTGAATCTGTCTTGGGCGGATCGACTTGAAATCCGATTAACTGCGAGATGGGTGCAAAGTCAAATCGATTCGAATCGTTGGGAGTGCTGTCAGGGGAGTCCGAAGTCATCAAGTTGCGAGATCTTTGAAGAGGGAAAAATCTGGAAAAGTAAATCTGTAACCCGACACGTTGTAGTGGCGAACCAACTCACCTGTCAAACTGACTAGGCTGGTAAATATCGGTTAAGCCGCGAGATTGATTCGAAAAAACCGTGTTCGCGAAGTTTCGAACGATTTAACGCATCGCGAATCCAACAGACCGTCAATCTGGCAAAATATCAACTGACCTCATGAAATCTGAGCCGCCGTCGCTAGTTTTGAAGTTGCGTTATTTGAAGACCGGATCAAGAAATCGTGCTCGTGCTCAATAAAAACGGTGCTCGTCATCGTACTCGACTGACCAGATTCGGGCACGAGCACCGTCTTCGACTGTGCACTAGTACGAGCACGAAAACCTGAAGAACGAAGCGTCTCGAGTGCCCGAAAGCGCAACTTCAAAAGGCGATAGCCGCGCCGTTGGATGTGCCTGCGCAAGCGGGTGGTTGGTCGCTTGAAATCGGCTAACGCCTCCGGCTCAAAACAAACAATATCTCCATCAAAACGCCGTCAATCCCAAAACAACTGTCAAGATCTTCCTAAAAATTGTACGTCGGCACTCCGGGAACTACTAAATCTGGACATCGGTTCGATTCCGTGGCGGCTTGGTATACTGCCACCGGTAGCAGTTTTAGACTGCTGAAACTCTTCCAACTTGTCAATGCGAGTAATTTTGTTACTCGCGATCTCGCAGATCGAAAAGGGACTCATCGATGGCTTTTGAATCACAGCCGGGACGCAAAGATAATGGTAAGGATGGGAATCGCGAATTTCGAAAAGGAAAAGAGCCCAAGCGTCCGGTCGATATCTTAGAACGATCGCCGCCTTTTGACCTAGCGGCCGAGATGGGTGTCTTGGGAAGCCTTCTGCTGAATCCTGACGTGTGTAATGATTTGACAATGGTCATTCGAGAAGATGATTTTTACGATGATGCACACCGCAAGCTCTATCATCACGTTCACGAGATGCATACGGTCGGGCAAAAAATTGACGTCACTCTTCTTGTAAGTCGACTTAAAGATGCTGGCGACTTCGAGATGATTGGTGGAGCCGCTTACTTGGCCAAGCTAGCCAACAGCGTTCCCAACGCAGCTCACGCGGTTTATTACGCCAATATTGTTCGAAACAAGTCAACCTTGAGGCGACTGATAGAGGCATCGACCACCATTCTTCGCGACGCTTACGAAGACGCTCAAGAGCCCAAAGATCTTGTCTCGCAAGCCGAGGCGCGGATCATGCAGATTCAAGATGAACGCAGCGCGAACTCGGCGACGGTAATCAGTGACGTCCTCAAAAATGCGATGGCACGTATCAACGCGCGTATGAAGGGAGAGCAGTTGCAAGACGGAGTCATGACGCACTTCACCGATTTTGATAACCTCACCGGCGGTTTTCATGATGGCGAGCTTCTGATTCTTGCAGCTCGACCCGGTATGGGGAAAACGGCGCTCGCAATGAACATCGCTGAGCAAGTCTCGATGAAAGAGAATGCACCCACGCTTTTTGTGAGCTTGGAAATGGGTGCTATCGAGCTGGCCGACCGTTTGCTTTGCTCGGTGGCTCGCGTCAACAGCCAGCGACTACGAAACGGAACCATTAGCCAAGAAGACCGACAACGATTGGTCCAAAATGCCATCCAGCTTAGCAACGCGCCACTCTACATTGACGATGCTCCGAGCCGGACCGTTAGTGAGATTGCGGCTGTTGCGCGACGCATTACGCAGCAAGAACTCAAGAAACCCAATGGACGTCGTCTAGGGCTGATGGTGATTGATTACTTGCAACTTATTGAACCTGATAACTCGAAAGATCCTCGGCAAGAGCAGGTCGCGAAGATTGCTCGTCGGCTTAAAATGATGGCTCGCGAATTGAAGGTTCCGGTGCTTTGTTTGGCACAGCTAAATCGTCAGTCAGAAGAAGGCAAAGACCATACGCCCAAGTTGAGTCACTTGCGTGAGTCTGGTGCGATCGAGCAAGATGCTGACGTTGTTATGTTTGTGCATAGAGACGATTATCACGCTCGAGGCGAAGAACGCGACGCAGTCCGTGGCCAAGCCAAACTGATTATCGCGAAGCAACGAAACGGCCCTATCGATGATGTGGAGCTGGTTTGGGAAAGCGATTTCACTCGATTCTCAAACAAAGCTCCTGAACATGCTGCCGACTTTGTAGACTATGCTAGTGTTTCGTCCCCGGGTGGTTATTGAAACTAGTTTGCAGTAAATCCCCACTGGCTAATTGTTTATTAGCGCATTAATTAGATGTGTTTTTAGTGCTTTAGTTTTATGGGGCAAGGAGACGAGGCGTTTGCTTTCATGATTGCGAATTGAGTCCTAGAAAGCTCTTTCGCTGGGAGATTAGGAATTTGTTGGTATGAAATTGATCCTGGCAAGCTCGTCACCGCGACGACGCGAATTGATGAATGAAGCGGGCTACGATTTTGAAGTCGTCGAGCCTGATCCGACTGCCGAATGTGGGATATGCTCGCGCGAGACTCCTCCAGAGATGGTCGCAAGATTGGCTTACCAGAAAGCGGCCAACGTCATTCAAAAAATTGATTCGGGCCTTGTGATCGCTTGTGATACGGTTGCCGAGTGCGTGGGGATTATCCTTGGTAAACCCGAAAATCGAGATCATGCTCGTGAAATGCTGCGTCGGCTTCGCGGCAAGCCTCATGCGGTATATAGCGGGCTGTGCGTATGGGAAAAAACTTCGGCAAAACGAAGTGTTACGGTAGAGGTGTCGCGTTTATGCATGGATGCAATTCCGGATAGTGATATCGAAGATTACTTGGATACTGATCTTTGGGTTGGCAAGTCAGGTGCGTTTGGTTTCCAAGACGGTCCACCTTGGATTCACTTGGTCGAAGGATCTGCGTCCAACGTGGTGGGGCTACCGATGGATTCGCTCGAAAGATTGCTCACGGAATACAAATAGCTTTCGATCGCTTGCTCGCGTTTGCGAAAGTGAGTCCGCTGTCATCTTGCTGCTTTCGCTATTGAGAATGTTGCCGAACGAAATTTTTTCCTTTGAATAAGTCGTCCATTATGAATTCGATTGATCAATGCCCAAGGTCTGGCGGAAGCATGGATGCTTTAGTGATTGCTCCTCATCCGGATGATGCTGAGCTAGGGATGGGCGGAACGATCGCGAAACTCATCGCCAAAGGTTGGAATGTTGGTGTCTTAGACCTCACCACTGGCGAACCAACTCCACATGGGGCGCTGGAGATTCGCGAAATGGAAACGAAGTCTGCGACCGAATCGCTTGGACTGAAGTGGCGATGGAACCTTGGTATGCGAAACCGTTATCTCGAAGCTACCATCGAGAACCGGCAAGCACTCGCTGAAGTGTTTCGGATCACGCGGCCGCGATGGCTTTTCGCGCCTTACTGGGAGGATGCTCACCCGGATCACGTTGCGGCAACGCAGATGATTGAAGCGGCTCGATTTTGGAGCAAGCTATCGAAGACGGAGATGGCTGGCGAGCCTTTTCATCCTGCACGAATTTTTTATTACTACTGCATTCACCTGAAATTGGTTCCGCAACCTGCGTTCATCATCGATATCACCGATCAATGGGAATCCAAACTTGCATCGGTAGCGGCTTACAAAAGTCAGTTCGTCACCGGAAAAGAATCCGTATCACCTAGTTTCTTGGAGCGGATGAAAAGCGAATCAGAATTCTGGGGAAAAGCGATTGGGGTACGCTACGGAGAACCCTTCGCGTCACGCGAGCCGATCGGATTGTCGATGATGAATGATTTGATTTAATTGCCTTTTGGTTATGAATACAATGTTTTAGAGGGACGAATGGTTGAGGATCTGAGTCCGTCGAATTCAGGGGGTCCTGTTGGATTCTGCGAAATCGCTTTACACTAGCGATGGCCCAAATAACGCTCCGATTGTTGCGTCCAGCCATCGGCAGTTTACCGTTCGATTTCACGCGAATTTGTTTAAAAAAAGCAATCATGAATAAGCCCTTGAATCCAATCAGTTCCCGCATTACTCAACCTAAAAGCCAAGGCGCCTCGCAAGCCATGCTCTATGGCACGGGGATGACGGCCGAAGACATGAATAAAGGGCAAGTCGGTATTGGGAGTGTTTGGTACGAAGGGAACACATGCAATATGCACCTTCTCGATTTGGCCGCCGAGGTGAAAAAGGCGGTTGTGGAAATCGGGCTGGTTGGAATGCGATTTAATACGATTGGGGTAAGCGATGGTATTTCGATGGGGACCGAAGGGATGTCGTTCTCGCTTCAGTCGCGTGATTTGATTGCCGATTCGATCGAGACCATCATGGGAGCACAATGGTACGATGCGCTGATCGCGTTGCCTGGTTGCGATAAGAATATGCCCGGATGTTTGATTGCGATGGGGCGGTTGAATCGACCTGCGTTGATGGTTTATGGCGGAACAATTCGTGCTGGCAAGTGGAATGGAACGAGCCTGGATATTGTTTCGGCTTTCCAATGTTACGGTGAATACATCGCAGGTCGTATTGACGAAAAGACCCGCTCGGAAATCGTAAAGAACTCATGCCCTGGTGCGGGTGCATGCGGTGGTATGTATACCGCGAATACCATGGCCTCTGCGATCGAGGCCTTGGGAATGTCGTTGCCTTATTCGGCTTCCATTCCTGCCGAAGATCCTGCCAAGAAAGATGAGTGCCGACGCGCCGCGGCAGCCGTCTTGAACTTGATGAAGCTGGATATCAAGCCTCGCGACATTATGACTCGTGCCGCTTTCGAGAATGCAATGGTCGTTGTTATTGCCTTGGGTGGTAGCACCAACGCGGTGCTGCATTTGATTGCCATGGCGCGTAGTGTTGACATCCCGCTCACTTTGGATGACATCCAAAGCGTTAGCAATCGAATCCCTTTCTTAGCGGACCTCAAGCCGAGTGGAAAGTATGTCCAAGAAGACTTGCATTCGATCGGTGGTACTCCAGCCGTAATGAAATACCTGCTCAGCAAAGGACTTCTCGACGGATCGTGCTTGACGTGCACGGGCAAGACGCTTGCAGAAAATCTTGCCGATCTTCCTGGGTTGAAGCCTGGTCAAAAAATCGTCCAGCCGATCGAGTCACCGATTAAAGAAACTGGTCACATTCAAATCCTCCGTGGAAATTTGGCTCCGGAAGGTTCGGTTGCAAAAATCACGGGCAAAGAGGGGCTGGAGTTCTCCGGTCCAGCACATTGTTTTGACAGTGAAGAATTGATGATCAAGTCACTTGAAGACGGTCAAATTAAAAAAGGGGACGTCATCATTATTCGATATGAAGGCCCTAAGGGTGGACCAGGAATGCCAGAGATGCTGACACCTACATCGGCCATCATGGGAGCTGGGATGGGTGCCGACGTTGCACTGATAACCGACGGGCGATTCTCGGGCGGCAGTCACGGATTCATTGTCGGGCACGTTACTCCTGAAGCTCAGGTCGGCGGACCGATTGCTTTGGTTCAGAATGGTGACATCGTTACGTTGGATGCGAACAGAAACTTGTTAGCCGTCGCTGTCAGCGAAGAAGAGATGGCAAAGCGACTCTCTGCGTGGGTCGCTCCTCCACTAAAGGCAACTCGCGGAACGCTCTACAAATACATCAAAAATGTTAAGAGCGCCTCCGAAGGCTGCGTAACCGACGAGTAAGACTCAACACTCCTCTTCGAACGCCACCGAATTGTGCATTCAATCGTACTCGTATAGCAGACGGCTAGGCGGATGAAGCCTAAGTGGATGCCGCTCTTTCAATGCCATCTGCCCACTGTCTACTGCCCACTGTCTACTGCCCACTTGCCCTCCTTCCATGAAAAAACCCGGATCTGCGATATAACACACAGACCCGGGCGACTAAATCTCTCGTAGGAGCTCGAAAGGAGGTTAGCCTACGAGTTGGAGTGACGGCTGTAACCTTAGACAGCCCGCCGGCGTTCTAAGAATCGCCACCCCATTGGCCGGTAAAGAAACTATTCACCTATTCACCTCCTCTCAAAAACGAATCCGACCGCAATCATCACGCTTGAGCCAAGAATGGATAATTGCGGCACTGAAACGACCCTGTTGCGTGTGCGTCACGCAACCCGATAACATACTATAATCGAGTCAAGTCAGTGAATTCAAGAGCGAAGCAGTTTCTTTTATTGGCTTTCACTGACTTTTCATTTTTGCAACATTCCATTACTTATCGCTGGCATTTTGAATCCACAACTTGCACGACTGATTTTTCTTCCAACGTACGCTTGGAACTTGCTGCTAGGGCGTGTTTTGAAGGCACGGAATTGGTGGGATGAGGTAGAACCGGGGCTATTGCTGGGGGCTCGGCCATTGCGTCGCGATGTTGCGAATTTTGCACAGATGCATGTCAATGCGGTGGTCAATATGTGCGAGGAGTATCGCGGGCCAGTTGACTTGTACGAGAAGCATTCGATCGATCAACTATGGTTACCGACGACAGACTTCCAATCGCCGACGCTCGAGCAGGTCATCCAGGGCGTTGAATACATTCAAGCTCGATTGCAACCGACCGCTGCAACCCCAGCGAAAGTCTACGTGCATTGCAAGGCAGGTCGCGCGAGGAGCGCGACGATCGTTTTGTGCTGGCTAGTCAAATACCGCAACATGACACCCGAGTTGGCCCAGCAGCGTCTTCTTCAAGTGCGACCTCACGTTCACCCTGAAATTTACCTACGCAAGGTTGTTCAAGAATTCGTGAAAACGCTCGAGCCAAGATCTACATTGTCTTCCGCGAGTAGTGGTGTCGCTGGTTAAGACCTTTGGCATAAAACTCAGAACCACAAGGTCCATTCGGCCGATTCGCCCCAGCAGATGACTTCCGTATATAATAAGGTGAGTTGACCGAATACTATCGATGCCATGCTCAAGGGCTAGCTTGTCGGCGGTAAGGCCATCCAGGAGCTGGTAGTAAATTGCTAGTATATAAGTCGAATGATTCATCGAATCGCGGCAATTTAGGTATCCATATAGAGAAACAGTGACTGTGACTTCGATGCAATAGATTGTCCGTCCAGTTTTGGTTGAGGTTTCGGTATCTATATCAGTACTGTACAGTTGACCTGACCCAAAAATCTAGCAAGGGGATTTGAAATGTCAGTCGCAGAATCAGCAAAGAAAGTTTACGAAGAGGACCTGCGTTCTCGTTTCGAGCAAGATCATAAGGACGAATATGTTGCAATTGAACCATCATCCCGACGCTTCTTCTTGGGGAAAACTTTTCTGGAAGTGGCATTAGCTGCGAAAAATGCCTTCCCTGACAGAAAGTCTTTTGTGATCCGAATTGGCCACGAGGCGGCATTTCACATCGGGGCATTTTCTCCATGAAGGGTTTTGTGGATGACCGGAATCGAGCATTGCTTTCCATTCAGGTTGCCAGTGGGCTGGACTCCAAAACTGTTGAAGTTCTTGTTTGGATAGATACTGCGTTCGACGGACATCTAGTTTTTTCGAAAGATCTAATTAGAAAAATGGAACTTCACGCGTTAGTGGAAACAGAAGCGATCCTAGCAGACGGTTCCAAAGTGGCTATGGAATCGTATTTTAGTGTTGTAGATTGGTTTGGAAAAAAGGTTCCGGTCCAAGTTATCGAAAACGAGGGAAGGTTTCCATTGCTCGGAACAGGCCTTCTTGCTGGTAGGACCATTTACATCAATTACGAGACGAAACAAATTGCGATCACTTGATTGGGCAAATAACTTATTTAGTCGCAGCCTTTTTGAATCCTTCAATTTCTTTCACAAAAATCATAATGAACGACTCCACAGCAGACACCCAGACCAATTCCAGCAAATCGACGTTTGGCTCGCAAAACAACATGATCCGTCGAATCGGAATTGTCGCGGCAGTTCTCTTTTTAATCGTTAGCAGTCTCGTTTTTATGTTTGCATCGGTAGCTCCAAACTATTTGGGGGCTGACCTACAACGACAACTGACGGGTCATCCAGTCATTGAAGCCGAACTTGGCGAGCTTCAAAGTTGTTCGATGAGTTATTCAGCGACATTGGAGAACGGTAATCCAGATGTGATCTTGTTCGAAGTCGTTGGAAGCAAAGACAAAGGGCAATTGATCGTTGACCAAGTAACCTCACAACGACCTGCGTTTAATCTAGACACGATTATAATTCGAAAGTACGACGGTCGCGAGATTCCTCTGTCAAACGCTCCACCTAGATCCGCAGCGGCAGTTGTCACGCCTGAATAGTAGCGTCGCTTCGCAGACGCCTGAAATCAAGCGACAGTTGTCCAATAGACTCGCGCGTACGGTTGGCTGATATAGCCTAAGCCGATGATGCTAGCCACGAATTTCAATGTTGCCACAAACTACCAGACAGCCACCGAAGGTGAGCGTCTATGGCTCACGAAGAATGCGTTTTTCATCACCATACCCTAAAGCGGCTTCCCAATGCCTGATTCCAATACGCCTGATTCCAATATGCCTGTGCCACCCAAGCTTCTGCCTGAACTTCAGATCGAAGCCGATTGGCGAGAAATGGTCCCGCGGTATCTGGTTCCGATCAACACAAAGCGAATGACCCACTACTTCACCGATGTTTTAATCATCGGTGGTGGACTAGCGGGGCTTCGAGCCGCTCACGAGATCGATCCGGCTCTTCAAACAATCGTGGTCACCAAGGATAGGTTAGAGGAATCCAACAGCGCTTATGCTCAAGGTGGTATCGCCAGCGTATGGGATCCTGAAGATCGATTTGATAATCACGTTGCAGACACGCTTGTTGCAGGCGTTTTTCTTTGCGATACCGATGTTGTTGAAATGGTAGTTCGCGATGCACCTAAGCGTGTTGCTGAGCTGATGGCATGGGGAACTAAATTTGATTCGCATGATGGTTCGTTGATCTTAGGTCGCGAAGGTGGTCATTCGCATCAGCGGATCATTCACGCTCTCGGCGATTCGACTGGCAAAGAAATAATGAGAGCCATGATGCAACGGACGCGAAGCATGCCCAACATAGACATATGGGAGTCGACTTTTACAATCGACTTATTGACACATGAGGCACGTTGCGTTGGAGCTGTGCTCTCGCGTAATGGTGCTGATCCGATGTTAGTGTGGGCTAAAGAAACGATTCTTTCGACGGGTGGTTGTGGGCAAGTCTTTCGTGAGTCGACGAATCCCCGTGTTGCAACAGGCGATGGGCACGCGTTGGCGTTTCGCGCTGGAGCACAGATGCGCGATATGGAATTCATGCAATTCCATCCGACGGTGCTGTACATCGCAGGATCGTCGCGAACGCTCATAACGGAAGCCATCCGAGGCGAGGGAGCTTATCTGGTTGACTCCAAAGGCTATCGATTCATGGGCGACTACGATAAAAGACTTGAATTGGCACCGCGAGATATCGTTAGTCAATCCATTGTTCGGCAGATGGAAATTACACAAAGCCCGTGTGTCTACCTTACGCTGAAGCATCTTGATCCGGTCCATGTTCGAAAGCGATTTCCAGGCATCGACGCTGTCTGCCGAGGGTTTGAACTGGATATTACTCGAGACAATATTCCCGTAAGGCCTGGCGCACACTACATGGTTGGTGGAGCGACCGTTGATATTACCGGTGCGACATCGTTGCCAGGATTGTGGGCTGCTGGCGAAGTCACCAGTAGTGGGCTGCATGGTGCCAATCGACTTGCGTCCAACAGCTTGCTCGAAGGGCTTGTCTATGGTGCTGCGGCAGGTCAATCGGCTTCGAAGGCCGCATTGGCCTCAGCAAATGATCCAAGCTGCGAGCCTCGCGTGCTACCTATTCAAAGCAGCAGCACGCGACATGCTCCTGACAGCATCGACATCGCCGACATTCGTAATTCGCTGCGAAGCGTGATGTGGCGAAATGTGGGAGTCGAGCGAAAGGCGAACCGACTAGCCGAGGCGCTCCAGTCGACAAAACACTTATCGAGTTTCGTGCTGTCGCAGTCGTTTGACTCGATCGAAGGTTGGGAGCTGCAAAATCTGCTGACGGTAGGGCTGATGATGACTTGCTTTGCGATCACGCGGGAAGAGTCCCGAGGGGTCCACTATCGAGTCGATTATCCCCAGCCAAACAACGAAAAATGGCTTCGGCATCTGATTTTGTAGCAATTTCCCTCACTGTTTTTGGCTGCCGTAAAATTGAGCCGCAGGCGTTAGCTCAGGATGCCCTGAGCCGATGGCGCTAGCCACGGGTGACGCGCGGCGATTTAAAGTTTGAATTGATAGAAAGCTTACCGGGGGGAACCCGGAGCTAGCGCCCACGGCTCAGTAGAAGTAACACCGCCCCGATTGTTGCCAAGAGCGACGATTTGTGCGGCTAGCTTGACAAAGTAGGCTCTCTTCAACTAAAATCTGGGGTTTTCCCACGCCCAGCGAGCCCCGATTTACGAAGTGGCTTGTGCTGGGCGTTTTCTGTTAAACAGCCATTTTTCATGAACCTCCTGACAGCAAACGAAGCGGCCATTCGAGCAATTGCCAAAGCCGATACACTCATCGAAGCGATGGGGTGGATTCGGAGATTCCGTGGCAAAACTACGGTCATCAAACTTGGTGGCTCGTTGATGGGTGACACGCAGTCGATGCACCATATCCTGCTGGATGTCATCTTTATGGAATCGGTTGGAATGCGACCAGTAGTTGTTCACGGAGGCGGGCCGTCTATTAACAAAGCGATGGAAGAAGCCAAGATTGAACCGGTATGGGTGAAAGGTCGACGTGTTACCGATGCTAAGACCCTCGAAATTGTAGAGAAGGTTCTCGCCGGTGACGTCAACGAATCTCTGACTGCGGAAATTGAAAGACTGGGCGGACGCGCCATGAACTTCAACTTCAAAACCACCCAAGTACTTTTTGGTGAGAAGTTAATGCTCGAAGAGGCTGGGCAAGCTCCTACCGACTTGGGGTTTGTCGGTAACGTTACTCGCGTGGATCGACAGACGATTGAGTCGATGACCTACACCGAACAGATTCCGGTGATCCCTTCGATGGCGATCGATGAGAATGGCCAGAAGTACAACGTCAACGCAGATACAGCGGCTATGGCAGTTGCCGAATCCTTGGGAGCGGAAAAGCTAATCTACGTCAGCGATGTCAATGGGGTCCGACGCGATAAAGATGATCCTAACAGCGTGATTCACTCGTTGACTGCCGACGAAGCGGAAGAATTGATTCAGTCCGGTGTCATTGTCGGTGGCATGATTCCAAAGGTCGAAGCATGCCTCGCGACTCTTCGACGTGGAGTCAAAAAAGTTCACATTGTCGACGGACGGTTGCGGCACTCATTGCTTTTAGAGATCTTCACCACGGCTGGTGTTGGAACGGAGATAGTTGCAAGACGCGATAGGTAAGCTTCTATGAGACATTTACTAACACTATTCGATCTGACGAGCGAAGAATTTCACGACATTGAAAAGATCGCGCGGCATTTGAAGACCCGATGGGCAGGGGGCTACCGTGAGCCGCTTCTCCCAGGGCAAACACTCGCACTTCTGTTTGAAAAACCGAGCTTGAGAACTCGCGTCAGCTTCGAAGCAGGTGTCACACAACTTGGCGGAACTCCGTTGTACCTCACGCAAGACGTGGGATGGCAACAACGTGAAACAGCTAGCGATTTTATCCGAGTCCTCGGTGAATACTGTCAGTACGTGGTGTGTCGCACATTTTCGCATGACACGGTTGTCGAGCTCGCCTCGTACAATTGCATTCCAATCATTAACGGTTTGACAGATCGAGCACATCCGTGCCAAGCGATGGCCGACGTCATGACGATGCGCGAAGCAGTGGGCGACTTGACAGGTAAGCAGTTGACGTTCGTTGGCGATGGAAACAATGTTGCTCGCTCGGTACTTCATGCATGCGGGCTCGCTGGAATGAAGTTTCGACTCTTAGGCCCTACCGACTACCACATCGAACAAGAGTGGTTAGATCAGGTCGCTGCCGACTGTGATGATTTGGATGCCGCTCAGTCAACGGACGCAAATGCCATGCTGAGCGGTGCTGACTTTGTCTACACAGATGTTTGGACCAGCATGGGACAGGAAGATGAAGCCAAAGAGCGGCAGAAGGACTTCGCTGCCTTTCAAGTCAACGGGGATTTGATGGCTCACGCACCCGGGAATTGTAAGGTACTCCACTGCCTGCCGGCTCATCGTGGTGAAGAAATTACTCACGAAGTGATCGAATCCAATCAAAGCTTGGTGATTCCACAAGCTGGAAATAGAATGCATCTTCAAAAGGGTTTGCTGGCGTGGCTGGCAGTAGAAAACAAACAGTTGAACCGAAGTCAATTACAACTCAATTGAGAATGGCAGTCTTGCGATGAAATTGATCATTGCTATTGTTCAACCCAGCCGCCTAGAAGCGGTCAAGGAAGCGCTCACCGAAGTCGAAGTCTTTCGATTAACGGTCGTGGACTGTCAAGGATTTGGCAGGCAGAAAGGTCAAGCGTCTTCTTACCGTGGACCCGATTTTGCCATCAATTTGCTTCGCAAAGTCCAATTGCAAATCGCAGTTAACGAAGAGTTCGTTGAGCCCACCATTCAGGCCATTTTGAAGGGTGCCAAGACTGGCGAAAAAGGCGAAATCGGGGACGGCAAGATTTTCGTCCTTCCAATGGACGACTGCATTCGTATCCGAACCGGCGAACGCGGGTCTGAAGCAATCTAGTTTTGCATGATCCGCCGAGTTAAGCCAAGGTCGATGAAACATCGTTTTTCTTGAGCCGTAGGCGCTAGCCTTGGGTGATATCGGGTGAAACGCAGCAGAGTCGAAACCCGTGGCTAGCGCCATCGGCTCAGGGAGTACCAGCCCGGTTGGGCGTGTGGTCCCTTCGTTAGAGTCGGCACGACCGTCAAGGTCGCCGCCGCGAAGATGTTTCGTCGCAGGCTCGGCGATACCATTCTCAGTAACGTCCCAATCGAGATGTATCTTTTGAAGACAACGTTTTAGTTCCACCTTCGATTGATATCGCTCATGAGTTTTTCCGAGCAAGTACCCGATAAGACACCAGAGCAAACCAACGATAATCTCTCTGCCTGTGAACCGATCCAGCGGCGCAAGAGGCGTTTGTCGCTTTTGAAGGTTGCGTTGATCGCGTTTGGATTATGGTTTGGGGTAAATTTTTCGATCGGTCTCTACAACTGGGCACAAGAGGAACGAACGCGTCTGCTTTTCATCGGACTTGATGGAATGTGCTTTTATCTAGGCCTTCAGCTTGCCGTCATCGCTGCTGGGCTGATTGCGATCTTTTACTTCCGTCCCTGCGGTAAACAGATTGCAATGATCGGTGCAGTGGTGATAGTGGCATACTTAGGATTCGCAAATCTTGTTCGCGTCGACGACTACTTTGGTAATCGAACTCCACGCTATGCATGGGTGTGGACTCCTAAAGCAGAAGAGCAAATCAAAACTTATTTGACTTCACGGACAACGAAGGAC
>JANODQ010000383.1:0-11107 GCA_031412775.1 Pirellulaceae bacterium
GCGGCGATGCGTTCGGCGGCTTTCGGCGAAATAGTGCCGTGTGCCCCAGGTATCAGACCATCGCTCGCGGCGAGGTCCCGCGGAGGGGCTGGTAGGGGCACTTCTTCGAGAATAATTAGAAAGAGCGGCGACTCCGGTGACTCGTCTGGACCGGGGGTCACCGGACGGATGATGACGTTGACCGTGGTGAAGTGTCCGTTGGTTTTCACATGCGGGGCCTGGCAGACAACCGTTTCGCCGGTGCTAACCGCTTTGTGCAGACTGGACGTCAGCTCGCGTCCCAGGCCTTCGCGGGCCATCTTGAGGATGTTAATGATGCCCGCCTCGCCTGGTTTGAGTTCGAGGTACATGCCGGTGCGGCCGTGCAGATAGAGAATGTTGCCGCGGGCATCGACCAACGCGCCGGCGGCGATGATCTGTGAGACTAGCGCACGCTCGGTGGTTTCGCGTAAAGATTTTACGCCGGTGACAGCTGATTTAGAGGCACTGCGCTCCTTGGGCAAAGCGATTGAGGCATCCATTGCTGGTATGGGCGGCTCTAATCGCACGAGGGGCGTGCGTTGATGGCCATACAACTCATCATTTCGGCGATACAGTTTGGCATCGCGGTCGACGACGCTAAACAATTTGCTTAACTCTCCCACGCCTTCGGAAGTGCCGAGGAACAAGTAGCCTCCCGGTTTTAGAGCGTGGTGAAAGGACGCAAGCAGTTTCTTTTGCAAGGCGGAGCCCATGTAGATCATCAGATTCCGGCAACTGATCAGGTCGAGCTTGGAGAAGGGCGGATCCTTGATCACATCCTGCTCCGAAAACACGATCAGGTTGCGAACGCGTTTGTGAATGCGGTAACCGCTGCCGTCGGCTTCGACGGTGAAAAAACGCCTCAGCCGCTCGGACGAAATACTGGTTGCGATGCCAGCCGGGTAGAGACCTTTGCGGGCCGTATCGATAGCCCGACTATCGATGTCGGTAGCGAAGAGCTGCACTGTAAAGCGAGACTTGGGGAAGTTAGCCTCGTGGGAGTTAGCCTCGATCGCGTCCATGCGTTCGAGTAGCAGGATGGCGATCGAGTAGGCCTCCTCGCCAGTGGAGCAGCCCGTGGTCCAGACGCGGATCATGGCTCCCGAGGATTTGTTTGCAAAAATCGCTGGGATGACCTGGTCCTCCAGCACTTGGAAGACCTCAGCATCGCGGAAAAAACCGGTTACGCCGATCAGCAGGTCGCGAAACAACGCTTCCACCTCAACTGGGGTCTGGTGAAGATATTCAACGTAGCCGTCAATCCCTTCGATCCGGTGCATGGCCATGCGTCTCTCGATGCGGCGGTCTATCGTGCTAGGTTTGTAGAGAGAAAAGTCGTGTCCGGTCTGGTCACGCAGTATTATAAAGATTTTCCTCAGGGCGCTCTCGACCTTGGAGGCAGGCAGGGTGGTGGACTTGGAGAGCTGGCCAAAGCCGTGCGCAACGTAGGCGATGAGCTGGGGGGGCATCTCAGCCGGCGGAAGCTCGTAGTCCACGAGCCCGGTGCTGACCGCGCTGCGCGGCATGCCATCAAACTCGGCGGAGGCGGTGTTCTGCGCTAAGACCATGCCCCCCTCGGCCTTGATTTCTCGCACGCCCAGGGTGCCGTCGCTGCCGGTGCCGGAGAGAATGATGCCGATGGCGTACTCTCGCTGATTCCGGGCGAGGGAGCGGAAGAAAAAATCGATGGGCAAGCGGTGACCGCGCGGCTCGGCTGGCTCGCGCAATTGCAGCGTGCCATTCAGGAACGCCATATCGCGGCCCGCCGGCATGATGTATACGCAGTTAGACTGCACGACCATGCCGTCCTCGACCTCGAAGACTTGCATCCGCGTACAGCGGCGGATGAGGTCGGGGAGAAGGCTCTTGTGGTCCGGAGCCAAGTGTTGCACGAGCACAAAGGCCATGCCGGGATCGGTGGCGGCGGGCATGCCCGAAAAGAACGCCTCAAAGGCGGCAAGGCCGCCTGCGGAGGCGCCGATACCAACCACGGGGAAGCGAGGTCCGATGGATGTTGCCCTGTCAGCGGTGGACTTGGATAAGTTTGCGTTATCGACCATGTACTGACTTAAGTTCGCTTGAACCCCACCTAAGCAATCGGTTTAATCATTTGGATTTATCACCAACCTATAGGGTAGGCGTTTTTTGCAAATTGTGGAGTGGCAAGAATGAAATGGTTAGTGAAATGGTTAGTCAAATCGATTGGGATAGACTACTGAGAAACCTGTTTATCGGACCAGAACGAGTTTCGCCGTGATGGTCTATCTGTATTTATTTGGATCTTCGGCAGAATCTGTGGGTAAAAAGTTCGACCTGCACGATTGAAATAGAGGCGAATAGGTGAAATAGAGGCGAATAGGAATGCTGGCGAGATTTGCCTGTGGTATCGACGCGAGAATCTCTGGACGGCTCATTATCTAGAGTGACGGAATTCGTATCGTTGTCTGCATTCCGTTTGGAATCCTCTGAATCATGTTCATGGTGCCGTGATATTGTTCAATGATCGATTGACTGATGCAAAGCCCCATCCCTAGTCCGTCAGATTTGGTCGTATAGTAGGCTTTAAAAAGGTCTCCCATTTCTGAGCTAGTCAAGGCCGGACCATTGTCGAAAATGCAAATCTGAACCCAGCTCTCTACGGTGCTTGTTGTTATTCGTACCAATTGTTCGGTTCGATCGCTCCCTTGCATCGCTTCCACTGAATTCTTGATGACATTCACCAACACCTGTTGGATTCGGATCGGGTCGACTTCAACGACCTGGGGACTCAAATCCAGTTCTAAACGGATAGCGGTGTTTGAATTCGAGAGTAGGTTTTTTAGAATCTTGAGAGTGTCATGAATGCTTCTATTTATATCAACCTTCTGAGGATGGGACGTATCGAGGGTTATGTATTTTCGAAGCCGATTCACGATTGAGCCTGCCTTGATCGCTTCACCATGGATCAACGCCAGCGTATCAGATAATTCGCTATCGACCGAAGCGGACTTCTTCAATCCATAGAGTAATCCGCCCGAAAAATTGCTGATAGCTCCCAGTGGTTGATTGATTTCGTGGGCAAGCGTAGCTGCAATTTGTCCTAGGGTCGACGTCCGCTGAGCATGCGTTAATTGATCTTGCATTTTCGAAATGAGCTCTTCAGATAACTGCCACAAATGGGTCGCCCAATCACGAAGTAGGACACCGGAAATCAACGAAGATACACTTTGCAGAAAATCTTTTTTTTCCTGACCAACCATTCGAGCAGTTTTAAACTCACATTCGATACAACCGATGAGCTTTCCGTTTTCGCGAAAGGGAATGCGAAAACCATCGATGACTTTGTTCAACTGTAATTGATCGATATCAGTCAATTGAATTTCACCCAATGCGGCTCGCGAGTTTTCGCCCACACTCGCCAGTGATTCGATCGTTTGGCCGGTTGGATGGTTCAAAAGAACGCGACCGGATTCCAGTGATAGTCCGTCGTTGATCTTTTCAATAACTTGCCCAAGAAAAGTGTTGCGATCGGTAATCTCGACCGCCAGTCGACCTAACTCAGCATTGATGGCAAGCAGTTTCGCCCGTCGCTCCAGTCTTTGTTCGTTCACTTTCACTTCGGACAGATCGTGATAGGCAATGACCGACCCCATGTGAATCCCGCGCGAGTCGCATAACACCGAGATCGCTAGTCGCACAAAAATCGTTATTGGTCGTCCGGCTTGCAACTGTAGCGTGCATTCTCCTCTCCAACTCCCCCCCGACTCAATTTGTCTGCAGACAGTCAAACGGTCGTCAGGCTGCAGCAGAAGAAAATCAAAAATCGATTTCCCTAGCGTTTCAATTTGCGAAAAACCTGTTATTTCCTCGGAAAAACGATTCCAGTAAATAACTTTACCGTTGGTATCCGTTGCGATAATTCCGTGATCGACAGCCTCCAATAATCTGAATTGGAAAGCTATTTCTTCGTTCGCCGAAACCAGATTTTCATTCAGAGAGGCAGCGGTTGCTCGATGGCACTGATCGACGAGTAGACTGTCCTGACGCCCTTTTTCAACGTATGCGAAAACCCCTAGATTGAGCCCTTCTTTTGCCGATTCAAATGTAGCGTCCGCCGAGTGGATGATGACCTTAGTCTTGCTTTTCGTTTTGTTCAGCCCACGAACGAAATCCAAGCCGCTTTGACCGTTGAGATCTAAATCAACGATCGCCACCGCAAAATTTTGTTGTTCGGAAAGCCAAAGCCCCTTTTCGACATCTTGGCATACTGTGACATCGAAAAAAACTTGTTGGAGTTCTTTCCGAATGAGAGCGGCCTGCGACCTATCGTCTTCAATTAATAGTACTTGAATACGCTTTGGCTCCCGGTTGAAGTCATTCATTTTTACTCAACAGGTTTACTCAACAGGTTTACTCAACTGGGTCTGCTGTCATGCGTAGGCAGGTCTCAATAAAAGCCTCTAACGTGTCGACGAGCGATAACACGGTCGCACCCGAACGAAGCTGTCCCTCAAGTGTGGTCGCATAAGGTGTCACTTCGTGAAAGCCATAGCTGCCGCAAGCGCCCTTGAGCTGATGGATCAGCGTGCAAAGTTGCTTCGAATCGCCTTGCTCCATCGAGTTTCTAATGGAAAGCACTCGCTGCGGTATATTTGAGACAAAATCGGAAACAAGTTCAGCGTAGTCTGGATCATCGACAAGTTTTGATCGGATCGGCGGTAAACTCATTTTTTACTTCTCCTCAAGGGTGCTTACGTAAGACTATGGTAAATCGAATGGCTCTGTTGACTCCAGGCCAATCGAAAAAAACTTTTAATTCGGTGATCAAACTGCATCGCATTAGTGTCCTCTTACAAACGCCGCATTCTTGAAATTGACAACGGATCTTTGCCGTCGTCATTTTCAATGGAACGACCATGATCTTCTCGGTATCCTTACTTGAGAACAACCATCTTGTGTTTTACTCATCATAATGTTTAGCATACGGTGTCTGGACGCGCTGAGGATCGCGTCTAAGGCTCAGGAAAAATGCCCTTTTCATCACCCCAGTGTCTGGGCACGTCCAAGCTTTTGTTTTTTATAGTCCACGAAAATTTTTGTAGTCCACGAAAAAAAGGTGTCATAGAATGGGCGACAATCAGGTTGTCTTTGTGGTCGACGATGATGATGGGATGAGGGACTCGATGTCATTCCTTCTGAAAAAAGCGGACATCCCGTGTTTGGCGTTCTCTTCTGGGAAGCAATTTTTAGAAGAATGGGATGGAACCACTTCAGGTTGCATGGTTGTCGATTTCCAAATGCCCGAAATGACTGGCTTAGCCTTGATGATTCAAGCACGTAGCCGCTACGGAATGATACCTTTCGTGTTGGTGACCGGCCACGGTACGGTCTCAATAGCGGTTGAAGCAATGAAAATGGGGGCCGTAACCGTCATTGAAAAACCCTTCCACCACGAGCTTTTTATCGAGGCAGTGCTAACAACTATGGCAATCGATTTGCGACGAAGGAAATCAGAGCGGCAACAGATTGAGCTTGCCAACCGTCTTAAATTGCTAACGGTAAGAGAGCGTGAAATCGCAGATATGGTCGTAGGCGGTAGTTTGACAAAGCAAATCGGAAGACAACTAGGAATTAGTACCAAGACGGTCGAAGTCCACCGCAGCAATATCACCAAGAAATTGGGAGTCGAGTCCGTTGCACAACTCGTCAAGATGCTCGTGCAGTCGTCAACCCCTTTAGTGTGAGCATTATCATCTTTTCAGTAAAATCAACCGCTGGAAATTTTTTCCAACGATTGCGGATACTTCTCATTGCTATTTCGATCCATCCAATCTCTTAATGCATCCCACCAGGAATCAATATTTTGAAAGCAACGATCGACTGCGTCGCCAACACTATTTAGATCTTTAATGGGTTTGAATACGCACTCCTCGGCCCCGAGGTGCGTCGCTTGGAGCACCGTTCCTATGGATACCATCCCTGTGAGCATAATCGTTTTAATACCCGCGTCGCGGTGCTTGATTTTTCTCAACAAAGTCAAACCGTCCATGCCAGGCATTTCGATATCCAGAATTGCGACTCGAGCACCGGATTTGAACAGAATGGGAAGTGCGTCAAGTGGATCGATAACAGAGATTGCGGTGTAACCGCGTTTTCGTAGCGACATACCGACTAGATCCAAGATCGCTTGGTCGTCATCCACATGCACGACAATTCTTTCCGTACTCATCGAAAACCTCACTTATTGATCAGGAATCACTCTTAGGAGACGCAGCGACAAACGCCATGCAGACCACCAATTATCGTCCTGACGACGCACCTATCGTTACGACTTAAAATATCCTTGCACGATGTTGCAATAAATTAGTACCCAGCCCCTACTGTTTCATGGCAATTTGCAAGGTCAATGGTACTGAAGGTGAACTGAAACGAACCGACTCAATTTGAATATCAGTATTAATCGAAATGCGATAATCATTCCCGGTAATGCGGCGTTAGGCTTCGCAATCGCTAGGGAGGGACCGCTTCATTGCTTCTGACATCAAGGAAATCGATTCGAAGTATGAGCAATCACAAAGCGACCTTCTGATGGCCGGCGACAATCCACCTCCACCAATCATGACACGAACGGAACTGGGGAGCGATTGGCGGAGCAATTGATGGTTTGCTATGACGTTATCGAGATTTGAAACGTGAGTATGGCAGATCCATACAATCGATGCACTTCGATCGTGTGCCGCTTTGGCAATAGATGCTGCCGGCAGGTTGCAGCCTAAATTGACGGTTCGTATACCGATTGAGCGGAGAGTAAGGGAAACGATTTTAGATCCAATCGTATCGAAATTAGACTCAAAGGTGCCACCGATTGCCAAATACGATGGGCCTGTTACATCGGGCAATCTTTGCAAAATCAAGTCCAGAACAGTACACGCGGTGTTACTACAGATGCGTTCTTGGTAGATATCGATTTCGTGGGTCCGCCAGAGTTCGCCGACCTTCCAAAGTGCAGTGATCAGAGTGGATTCTAAAACAAGCGAGAGTTCATCCAACCTTTCGATTTGCGCACAAATTGCCGACATGACTCTTTCGATGTTGCCGTCGAGCAGTTGTTTGACTAACTCGTTTGCCCTATCGAAGGTAGACGCTTCTGTCGAACGATATTTTTTTTGAGACCCGCTCCAAAGCAGGCCATATGCATGATCTAAATCAGCGCGATCGATTCGACGATGGCCTCCCAGCGTGCGAATCAAAGGAATAGAGTGCTTTTCGCAAATCCTCTTGAAGGTCGATGCGCTTACGCCGAGATATTGGGAGGCATCCTTAACCGAGACCATTTGATTCATCGATGACGTCCGTATTGCTCTGTCCGTCAATCATCTAACACTAATTCGGCAATCGTCTGGCTGTAAGGTAATTGTTTGGCGTGATGATCGACTTTCGAATCCCCAGCTACCTTCCACTTTTCGGTTCGTTGCAATCATGGAATCAAGCTGAATCCAGAACGGAATCGAGTAATAAGAGTAAGGAAAACCCTAGCTAATGCCTTAGCTTCCTTAAAACTAGCCCAACGGTTGAAATCGCTATTGGTGGTTTTGAATAGTTTCAATTCTCCTCAACAACATCAAAGTGAATGTGGAGTGTTCGTAAGCTACCTTACTACTATGCAAATTGATCTGCCAGATAAAGACAGCTCAATTTCACTTGTCTATGCATCTTATGTAATGCATATAGTTTCGGCAGTCATTACGGTCGAATTGTGAAAACAGAATTTTCTCATCCGACCGAAATTTGAGTATTGCGAAAGAAAACGTCGAGCTAAACCTGGGCGATTTTTGGCAGGCTGCCCGGCGGAGCATTATTTTATTGTCGATGTGCGAAGTTTCCGTTAAACCAAAGTTGGGTCGAGTTCCATGACTATTGAAGATGACGAGTTGATTAAGGATTTCATCGTTGAATCTCAGGAGCATCTATCCGATGTTGAAAGTCAATTGTTGACGCTCGAGTCTCAACAGAATGGAATCGATGTTGCGCTAGTCAATAAAGTTTTTCGAGCCGTCCACTCCATTAAAGGTGCAGCCGGCTTTCTGGGATTTGAGGTACTTGAAAGCCTAGCCCACCGCGGAGAAGAGGTTCTCAATCGCCTTCGTAATAACGAAATGCGTCCAACCAGTTTGGTTATTAATACCCTGTTGAAGGCAACGGATCGTTTAAAAGGACTCTTGGACTCCCTCGAAACATCCAACGATCAGAATGTCACAGAGCACATTATCGCCCTAGAGTTTTTACTAAACGGGCCATCGCCTGAATCCGACCCAGTCGTTCAAGAGTCGATAATTCACGAATGCGATGCAGGCGAACCAGAATCGATTGAAGCACCCACGGTGGACATGAAATTGAATAATAAAGACTCGGGCAGTGCTGCTCCGCAGGTAACCGATTCATCCGGTGTCACCCAAGCGTCGCTGCGTGAATTCTTGGTAGAAAGCCACGACAACTTAGAGCAAATCGATCGCAACTTGGTCGCTTTAGAACGCGATCCAGGCAATGAAGCGCTGATCAACAGTATCTTCCGAAATATTCATACCCTCAAGGGTTCCTCGGGGTTCTTGGAATTCAGGGATGTCGAGACTCTAGCCCATGCAGGCGAAAATCTGTTGGGCAGCTTGCGCAGTAAACGCCTACCATTGGTTGCGGAAACCAGCCGTGTGCTTTTCTCAATGATCGACAGTCTGAGAGCGATTCTAATAGCAATTGAACATGACGGGACGGAGGGGACCTGCAACTCTGAAGAAGTGATCAGACTACTTAACGAAGCGAACTCAGCGAATACGCTTACTCAAGACCAGGTTTTCACCACATCCATGGCTTGCGAACCAAAGAGCGAAGTGGAAGTTGCCGCCAAAACCAAAATAGACTCTGTATCCACTTCTGCCGTGTCCTTGCAGTCAACACAAACGCTCAACTCCACGCTGCAAGACGTTGCGGTAACCTCCGCAGCGGATAGCACGATTCGCGTCGATGTAGCACTTCTCGATACGCTGATGACGCGTGTGGGCGAACTGGTACTGGCCCGCAATCAGATTTTGCAGTTTACAGGCGAGCTGGGTAATACCGACTTATTAAGAACGACGCAAAGATTAAATCTGATTACCACGGAGTTGCAGGAAGGGGTCATGAAGACTCGCATGCAACCAATCGGAAACGTCTGGAGCAAATTTCCACGCTTGGTTCGGGACTTGGGTGTTATTTGCGGCAAGGAGGTTCGCATCGAAATGCAAGGTAAAGAGACCGAGCTCGACAAGACCATTATTGAAGCTATTAAAGACCCGTTGACGCACCTAGTTCGAAACACGGTGGACCACGGAATAGAAAAGCCCGAAGTCCGCGCTTCCAAAGGCAAACCGATCGAAGGTTGCCTCACCCTCCGCGCCTTCCACGAAGGAGGCCAAGTCATTATCGAGATTTCCGATGACGGGGCCGGTCTCAACCTCGATCGAATTAGAAGCAAGGCAGTCGAAAAAGGACTTATCAGTCAAGAGCAAGCCGCTCGGATGCAAGAACAGGAAATTTCCCATCTTATTTTCTTGCCCGGGTTCTCCACCGCAGAGAAGGTTTCCAATGTGTCGGGACGTGGCGTCGGGATGGATGTCGTGAAGACAAACATCGAGAAGATCGGCGGCTCAGTCGATTTGCAAACGCGACCAGGATTTGGAACGACTGTCAAGATTAAGATCCCTTTAACTCTAGCCATCATTCCAGCTTTGATCGTGACTAGCGCGGGAAACCGATTCGCAATCCCACAAGTCAATCTTCTAGAACTCGTTCGACTAGAAGGAGACCAAACGAGCAAAAGCATCGAATGGATTCAAGGAGCGCCTGTCTACCGATTGCGAGGACGGTTGTTACCACTGGTCTATCTTCGAAAGGTCCTCAAAATCAATGTGGAAAGTGAAGCACCGCCAGACGCAGTCAATATTGTCATTCTCCGAGCAGACGATCGTCAATTCGGATTGGTTGTCGATCGAATCAACGACACCGAAGAGATCGTGGTCAAACCTCTGAGCAAGCAACTTAAAGGGGTACCGGTCTACTCGGGAACGACCATCATGGGCGACGGCAAAGTCGCTTTGATCTTGGATGTACTCGGCCTTGCCTATGCCTCCCAAGTCATCTCGAAGCTCCGCGATAGTGCTCTTTCAGAATCGCATAGTCAAGCCAAAGAATCGAATGGAAAGCAACAGACACTGCTCATTCTTGGGACCGGTACTAGCCGTCGTTTGGCTCTACCGATTTCACAAGTTGCAAGGCTAGAAAAAATCTCGCAAAAAGCAGTTGAGTTTGCCGACCACCAAGAGGTTGTCAAATATCGAGGCAAAATTCTTCCGCTGATTCGACTTGCAAGTTTCCTAGGTCTCGAATGTCGAGAAAACGCCGAGGACGGGTTACTTAACGTAGTCGTCTATATCGAAAATGAACGAAGTTTTGGACTGGTGATCGACCAAATCGTCGACATTGTTGAGACGTCGTTGCAGATCAATCACCCGTCCGCTCGCGAAGGATTATTAGGTTCTGCCGTGATTCATGACCGCGTGACCGACCTTGTGGATTTGCCCGCAATTATTCGAAAGATCGATAACACTGCCCCAAGTCCTCTTACCACGCTCGTTTAAGGAAGTCCTGAAAATGCCAATGGCAAGCCAATTATGTACTTTCTATCTCGACAATCAAATGTTTGGGATAGATGTTCAAACCGTGCAAGAAGTCATCCGCTACCAACAGATGACGGACATTCCTTTAGCCCCGGATGCGGTTTGTGGGCTGATCAATCTACGAGGTCAAATCGTGACCGCCATCGATCTTCGGAAACGGCTGGGTTTACCAAGTCGCCCCGAAGGACAGTTGCCAATGAACGTCGTAGTCCGAAGTGATGATGGTGCCGTAAGTTTGCTCGTCGACCAAATAGGTGACGTTCAAGAGAGCGACCAGGAGAATTTTGAATCGCCCCCAGAAACACTTCGAGGGGCGACTCGACAACTTATCCGCGGAGCTTACAAGATGAAAGATCGACTGCTTCTCATCCTCGATACCGAGCGCGTGATAGACGTGA
>JANODQ010000384.1:0-5017 GCA_031412775.1 Pirellulaceae bacterium
CGAAACCCATAGTCACAGCAAAGGCTTTGACATGATCGGATGGAGAATCGGCTGGGTCTGTGGCAACGAGAAAATCGTCCAAGCCTTTGCCGACGTTAAAGACAACTGCGATAGCGGTCAGTTCTCTGCAATCCAGCGGGCTGCGATCACGGCACTAGATGATGATTCCATCCCCAAGCGAATTCACACAAAATATAAGCGACGACTTGAAAAGCTTGTGGCTATACTCAAAAAGTGCGGATTCAGTTGCGAGACGCCCGGCGGTAGCTACTTCCTTTATACTGCAGCTCCGAAAGGAATTGTCGGCGGACCAACGTTCGCCAACGCAGAGGAAGCCTCGCAATACTTGATCACCCAGCACTCGATCGTCACAGTGCCATGGGATGATGCAGGAGCCGCTCTTCGTTTCGCAGTCACCTACACCGCCGAAAGCGAGGCCGCAGAAGACGCTCTCATGGAAGACACATTGAAAAGAATTGGAAACCTCAAGTTCATTTTCTAGTAAAACTAGCCACTAGGCACTAGCCACTATTTCCTCCCCCCTCAAACTTCAAACCTCCCTCCATGGCTAATAAAATATCACCCGTTTCTGTGTGGCTCATCTGCATCATCGCATCCATCGGATTCGCGTTCGATATATACGAACTGTTGATGTTGCCATTGATTGTTCGCCCCGCGTTGATGGAGTTGGGTGGGTTTGCTCCTCAAACCGAAGGTTTTATTAAGTGGGTGAGTTTGCTCTTCTGGGTACCTGCGATGTGCGGAGGGATTTTTGGACTTCTGGGTGGATACTTGACGGATCGGTTTGGGCGACGACGAGTCCTTACTGGAAGTATTCTGCTGTATGCATTCTCGGCCTTTGCAGCAGGCTATTCCACTAGCCTGCCAATGTTGTTGTTCTTTCGTACGACAACATTTATCGGAGTCTGTGTAGAGTTCGTAGCAGCAGTTGCGTGGTTGTCTGAACTCTTTGACGATCCAAAACTACGAGAAAAAGTTCTCGGATACACGCAGGCCTTTTCATCGCTTGGCGGTCTTCTGGTTGCGGTCGTCAATGCGATCTTAATTGAATGGTCAAAGACTCCCGATTTTTTACCTGCGATCATGTTACCTGATTGGCTGAATTTTTTTGGCGGAGAAATCAAGGACCCTCACGCCGCTTGGAGGTACACACTGATGAGCGGATTAATCCCAGCCATCCCGTTGATCATCATTCGTCCATTTCTTCCCGAGTCACCAAAGTGGGCGGCTAAGAAAGCAGCAGGGACATTGCAACGACCAAGTATCGCCGAACTCTTTGCTCCTAAACTTCGTCGTACGACGTTAATAACGACAGCCATGTTCGCGTGCAGTTATGGTGTTGCCTTTGGTGCGATTCAACAACTGCCACAAATCATCCCAGGCGTTGATGCTGTACAGCAGGAAATCGCCGCGAGAACCGAAGGCAAGCCGAAACCTGACGCGATGCGAATCAAAGGACAAACCGAACAAGCAAAGGCCGCCGAATACACCAAGAGCCAAGAGTTTGGCGGACTCGCAGGCCGGTTTATGTTGGCTGCCTTGGTTACCGTAATTGTCAGCAGACAAGCTCTCCTAAGAGTCTTTTTGGTTCCCGGATTAATCCTCATGCCATTGATCTTCCTAGGCTTTGCTCGAGGTACCGAAACAACATTCTTCACGATGGATATCAGTTGGATTCCAGGCTTCCATGATTTCAGTATCTCGCTATTGGGGATCGCGATCTTTGCTGCGGGCTTCTTCACAGTCGCACAATTCAGCTTCTGGGGAAACTATCTTCCGCGAGTCTACCCACTTCACTTGCGAGGAACCGGCGAGAGCTTTGCGGCTAACATCGGTGGCCGGATGATTGGGACGTCGTTCGCAGCAGTAACGCAAATCGGATCAGGACTCGCAATCCTCGAAACGGTCGTGCCGAAGGGATCGTCGAGTGCTCAAAAAGTCGCATACGTTGCTGCAGCAGTCGCAACGCTTTTGTACTTATTCAATCTGATCCTCTCGTACTTCCTCCCTGAGCCTGAGGCAGAGACATCTGAAGAATAACTTTAGAGAACACGGAGGACACAGAGCTGATGGTGGCCTTTTCCTGAACCATAAGAGAAATGAATATGCTTATTCAATTGATTCCAGTCAGCACTGCGAGATTGATTCGACGCCCACTATGCATGTTATTCCATTATTTTTTCGTTGTAACGATTCTGTGCGCAGCGAATCAATCTTTTGCTCAAGCGGCCAGTCTAAAAGAGATCCATCAAAGCCGACTCCGAGATCTCGATGCACATTGCCCGATTACCGCACCAGAATCGCTCGACGCCTGGAAAGCTCGCGCGAGTGAACTCAAGTTGCAGGTTCGAGTTGCTCTTGGGATTCATCCGATGCCAATACTCTCGCAGAAGCCTGCCGTTATACATGGCTTGCGAAAAATGGATGGGTATACGATTGAAAAAGTTTACTTCGAAAGTTTGGAAGGTTTCTACGTAACCGGTTCGCTCTATCGACCGCCGAACAGTACTTCAAATGCGGATTCCAAGGGTCATCAGAAGCCACGCCCATTGGTCTTGATGCCGCATGGGCACTGGGAAGAAGGACGCTTTTACAATGCTAAGCCGAACGAAGTGAAGGCGTTGCTTGCAACCGGAGCCGAGCGATTCACCAGCGCTGCGATCAATCACATGCAAGCTCATTGTGTACAACTCGCGAGAATCGGAGTGATCGTCTTTCAGTACGATATGATCGGATATGCTGATAGTCAGCAAATATCCATAGATCGAGCTCATCGATTCGGCATCAAAGATCAGGACGTTCAATCCACTGAAGATGGATGGCCGTTCTTTAGCCCGACAGCCGAAGGATATCTCCAGTCAATCATGGGCCTGCAAACCATCAATACGATTCAGGCCATTAATCGAATCGCAAGCTTGCCGGATGTCGATCCAGCAAAAATTGCGATCACAGGAGCAAGTGGTGGTGGCACGCAATCGTTTATCGCGATGGCCGTTGATGACCGACTGCTAGGTGCTTTTCCAGCTGTCATGGTGAGCACGGGAATGCAAGGGGGATGCACTTGCGAGAACTCGTGCTACCTCCGCACGGGGACTGGGAATGTTGAGATCGCTGCTTTGGCTGCTCCCAGATCGCTTGGGCTTACCAGTGCCAACGATTGGACCAAGACGTTCGCGGATGATGGATTTCCAACGCTTCAGTCGATCTATTCACTCTTCGGAAAGCAAGACAACGTCACACACTTTGCCGCGACACATTTCCCGCACAACTATAATCAAATAAGTCGACTCGCCATGTACGCTTGGGCGAACAAGCTGTTCCAACTTGGACTTGCTGAACCCATCTTCGAGCGTGATTTTGAACTGCTTCAAAAGCCTGACCTTACCGTGTGGGACGCATCGCAAAAAGCACCCGAAAGCGGGCCATCGTTTGAACGAAAGCTATTGAAAGCCTGGGGAGCACAAATCGACAACTCGTTTGCAAGTGATACACAAAAAGACCTTGTCGATGGTTGGCGGACGCTTCTTCAGCCGGCTATACCGCTTTCGAAATCTCTTATCGGAGCAAAGCAAACTCGATTGGACCGCAATGAGACTGACTTTATCATCAAGAACGATGATGGCATTATTGTTGGTCGCGCGAGACTACTTAATCAGCCTGCCTCGACTGCAACTACACCCGTACAACAGATCGTTTTGCGTCTTGAAGAATCCGATGCCAGCGCCTCGATCGAAAAACCAACCGATTCAACTGTAATCTATCAACTCACGATTCGCGATCCTTTCTCTGACGATTCAACCCTAGATGGTGAACAAGCGTTGGTGGCAAACCCAAGGCCCTCGGCAGCGTTCACCTACGGCTACAACCCACCGCAGCTAGTTCGCAAACTTGCTGTTGTCTTAGCCTTATCCAAACAAATTCGGAACTCAATCGATTCGCCTCAACAGTTGACATACGACAGCGAAAACGAATTCCTGGCTGTCGCAGCGAGGCTACTAGGAGGGATGCCCATTGAATCCATTCAGCATGGCAACACGAAAGAGACGCCCAGCTTTTCATTCACATCAGTCGAATCGATCCGCTCCCCACACTTCCTTCCAGGTGCACTTCGTTACCAAAATCTCGAAGGGCTGAAGAAAGCCATTGGTCCGAGTAAGTAGCTCGACCAGTCCGCTTCAAACAAAGCCTTAGATTTTCGAGCCTGAGGCGTTAGCCGATTTACAGCGACGTCGCTCGGCCATCGCCTGGGACTCAATGAATTTATAAGCACATCCGATTACAATCGCTACGTAAAAGAAATTTGCCTTCCCAGGCGATTTGTGGCAGGTTGTCGAAAAAGTTCTGGTAACGAATAACTCTGCACCATTGTCGATTTTACAAAGCGATTTTACAAAGCGATTGTAATCATCGTCTGCAAGTGAACGCCCTTTTACAAGCTTTCACGTCCAACGCGAAAAATTTTCATCGGAAGGAAAACTTTATTCCGAGCCATTTGTAGTCGTTCTCCAATCAATCCAAACTTTCGATCTTGCCGCGCACTTCCCCTATCTTCTATAAGTTGCGAGGTTAGGGCGATTCGATTGCCGGATTCCGAAGTTTTTCGAGTTGGCCCGAGTACATCGAATCGTGATGTAGAATTGGCGCCTAGAAACTTTTTCAGTTTTGAACTGGCTTTGGAACACATCTTGCTTTGAGTAATCGCAGAAACGTGTTCATGCCACCGTGGCAAGTAAAATGTTGCTGAATTCCTGCTGATTTTTATCTCGGACTTCGGTAGCATAGGAACAGTCGATATAGAACGTAGGAGTCGAAAAACGTTAGGCAGATTAGCTTCAGAAGTCGATATGCTCTGTTACCGCTTCGCAAAGTCGAATACCGAAACAGATCAAACCAGATCGGCCACGGACAGCTTTTCTCCGACATGGACTGCGAGCGAACGAAAAGTCTTTCGTAGTCCTGTTACGTTTTCGGCACCGGAAAAACATTTTTCCAGTGC
>JANODQ010000385.1:0-3639 GCA_031412775.1 Pirellulaceae bacterium
CCGCCCCTGCCCACCGCCACTACCACCAGGCTGTATCAACAGATCCAACTCAGTAAGTTTACCCGACCGTATATCATCAGCCTTGAGTTTCGTTACTGAAACACCGTCGAACTTACTCAATACCGACAATAGATTTTCAACACTTGCGCTGGCTCCCTCATCTACGTAGAGACCGACACGCAAGCCTTTACCTGATAGATCGCCAGTGGTGCTATTGCTTTTGGCCGCTGGTAATTCTTGCGGCGACTGCTTCTCAGTACCGGGCAGATACTTGGCGGAAAACTCTTGAATCGCATTCGCAATCTTATCAGCGGTTTCGCCATTTGCCTCAAGGTCCCGCAAACTTAATCCCAACTCGAGTTGAATGGCATCGACCGTCCCGCCATCACTACTCCCGTGTGTGACGACCGTGTAACCTCCATCAAAGCTAGGGTTTTCAAGTTCTGAAGAACCAACCGCAGGAATCACTGGGATACCCTGCTTTGCGAGTAAGCCCAAGAAACTCGATTCGCCTTGCAAAGCGTCGATCCCATAACGGGTAATCAAATGCTTCGTCGTCTTACCGTTCTGAGTCCCGCGGAAGATCACCTTCGGATCTGCCGCTTGCCCATGAATATCAATCAATGCGCCCCGCCCCCACCGTCTGATGATTTCTGACCGAGCGTCCGCGATCGCCTGATGATAAGTCTCATAAAACTCTTCGGCCTCCGGCGACTCATACGCATCCCGAGCTCGTCGATTAGCATCGAGATACTGCCGATGGAAACGGGCGATGACTACATAAGGACGATTACCCATTTTTGCCTCAATAGCATCTGCTAATTTCTTGGCAAGCTTATCTGTGTAAGCGTCCGACACGGATGCGAACTTACTAACCCCCTTGCCAAGTCGTTTGGATACCCCTGGAATAGACTCACTACCACCATGAGGAGCGGTAAGAATGATCGGCAGATCGCCAGCCTCTACCAAGATCAGCTCTTTCGGAGATTGCGCATCGAGTTTCTCTTCGAATCCACTCGCGAAACACGCCCCCCCCAACAAAGCGACACGAAGCGCGGATCGAAGAATCGTCATCGAGAACATTGTTTGCCTTCGCAAAAAGCCAAGAAGCAGCCCCGTCTAATCGGAAGCCTTCGGTACTCGGAATTTTTTAATATTAACACAAAATCATTGCGAAGACTATGAAGCCAGCTTCGAATTACCAGAGCCACCAGGCACCCGAAGTTAGAACGTAGACAGCCAACAGGAAGTTGCTAGTCGCGTGCGCAACGACGCACAACCACAGATCACGCTTCCAATACAAAAGCCCGTTTAGCAAGAGGCAATACGCGGCCGCAGCCAACCACTCGGGGTGAGCCAGTGCAAAAAGCAAAGTAACCCACATACAAGAACTCAGCGTGTAAGTCCCAATGGGGATTTTCTCCCAACCAGGATCGATCAGCCACCGCAATAAAAATCCTCGCCAAAAGATTTCCTCGATGATCGGCACAATGATCGCAATCCCAATCACACGAACAAATACAAATCCCCAAATTGCTCCAGCACTCTTCAGATTCTCAAACGGATTGTAACTGACACGATCACCCGGCTTCAAGAAATCTGGCAACCATTGCGACACCCAAGACTCCAAATGCAAGTGACTCAACGCAATCCATGCAGCAATTCCGACCATACCCACCAACACCCCGAGCGAAACGTTTCCGTGTACGCGTAAGATTTTTTCACGCCGCAGCAAAAACCAAGTCACCCCTCCCACTAGAGCGACCACAACCGCATAGGCAACTGGATACCACGCGACGCCCAGACTAGCGATGAGACTTGTTCCAAGTAAGTAAAGAATAAAGGGAACAACAAAGGGCAAAGGACTCTTGGATGACATTCATAACTTCCGCGTGAAAGGATCTGAGTTCGTATCGTTTTCCCGTGACAAAACTCTATCTTAATTTGATATTAAAAATTCTCATTAACTTATCGCGAAACGCATTCATCACTGTGCAGTAGCCAGCGGCTATCCGAAAAAAATCACATAAGCGGATGCACTTACTACTGGAATGTAAACATCTGTGGCGTTGCCGCTAGACCACGAACGGGTTAGCGTCAAGTTTAGGAGAAATTATCAAGACTACCGAACTTCGTTTAGAATTGAGACGAGACAGAACGGATTTCAAAGAAAACTATCGTTCTATAGAAATTGCTTTTTAAAAAAGGATACTGCAATTGACGAATCGATCACGCCGATATTTTGTGAAGGAAGCGGCCGGTGCGGCTGCTGCGTGTGTGATTGGGCAGACGAGAGCAGAGGAGGTTAAAGGTTCGTTTTCATTTATTCTGGTGGGCGATCTTCACTTCGACAAACTGGAGCATCACGACTTTAATTGGCTTGCCGAACATCATCCAGGCGACCTTTCGCAGATCAAGAACTATTCGGACTTGACTACCAAGACGATGCCAGGGTTGTTTGCCGCTTTGAAAGCTCACATTATAACGCTGTAAGCCTCGGATGCACCGCCTGCATTCGTTGTTCAGGTCGGCGATCTCGTTGAAGGACTTTGTGGCAACGAGGAGCTCGCAACGCAACAAAACCGCGAAGCCATCGATTTTGTTTTAAAATCAGAGCTTGGTTTACCATTTCTGTTTACCAAAGGAAACCATGATGTTACAGGTGATGGAGCTGCTCAAGCTTTTGAAAATACGTTGCTCCCGTTTATGAAGTCACAAGCGAAGACGATTGATGCCAAATCGTTAAGTTCCAATTCGAACCACACGATCTGTTATAACGACGCGCAGTTCGTTTTCTTCGATGCTTATGACAAGGAGAGTCTTGACTGGTTGCAATCGATTGCAGAGAAACGTTCAGCCAAAAATTTGTTTTTAGTCGCTCATCCGCCGGTGGTTCCCTATGGCGCGCGGGCCACGTGGCATCTCTACTCAGACGAAAAATCATCCGCGAAACGGGTTAAGCTACTGGAAATACTCGGAAACCAAACAGCGATTGTATTAGGTGGTCATCTTCATAAATTTTCTGCCTTAACGCGAGTAGTCGGGCAGAATAAGTTCACTCAGCTCGCGGTCAGCAGCGTTATTTCTGCACTCGACGAAACGCCTCGCGATTTCCTTTACGGAGTCGATAAATACACCAGTGATCAAGTCAAACTCGAGTTGCAACATTCTCCGACTACTGAGCCGCAACGTCGCGAGATTTATGAACGAGAGCGAAAACAAGTCGACCATTTCGAGTATGCCAACTCGGCTGGCTTTGCAGTTGTTACGATTAAAGCGGGGCGGGTTAAAGCTGCTATTCATTCAGGTTCTAGGCAAACCGCATTTCGGCAAGTATTACTCGAGGGGCCATAAAAGGGGTCAGGTCTCTTTAACGAAATCATTGACTTAAGAACGCAATGATTTTTGATAAACGTTTGATACATCCGCAAGCTCCTCGAAAAAATCTTTATACGGTCATGGGGGCACCGCAAACTCCGTTGGCGGCAACGATGCTGGATATTGTTTTGGCTGTGTACTCAGTTGCTTTGTGTGCCCGCGAATAGCGAGGATCTACATGAATAAATTGGGGATCTCGGATAAGCCCATAACCATTTCTGGCCCGCAAAGACCTGCGATCATTAGCGTAATTCGCGGGCA
>JANODQ010000386.1:0-2927 GCA_031412775.1 Pirellulaceae bacterium
AGAATGACCATGACGAAATCAGCTCACACGCGAACAAGTCGATTCTCGGGCATAGCGATCGCTTCCTCATGTGCGATTGCTTTTGTGAGCATAACCGCGTCGTTCAAAACTTGCATCGCAGGCGATCATTACGCACATTTCAATCCTTACGATCCGCGTCCCGACTTCTTTCGATTGCCAGTCTATAACGCTTGGGTTCCTTATCGAAAGCTCCACAATCGTCCGACCTACATCGGCGGGAAGGTTGCAGCGGTGATCGAACCGACCAGTCAAGAGGCGATGGCATGGCACATTTCTAAAGCCAATGGCGATTATCGAAATCATCGTCCAGGTTCTATCCCGACCTACTATTACCCAAAGCCATGGGAAAGCCTGCAGATCGGAGCGCGTCCGCAACAAAAAGTAGGAGTAGGAGTCGACCGCAATCAACCTGATCGCAATCAACACGATAAAAATCAAATCGAGTCCAGTCAAAATGGTTTAGATCCCGGGCTCGCACCAGAGACGCTCGTTGATGTAAACTAAGAGAATGTCTAACGCAGCAAACGCCCCAACTCGAAGTGTCTCTTCCAATGAAACCGCATCCCGACTTGTCGCCGTGATCGACATTGGTGCGACGAATGTGCGAATGGCGATCGCCGAAATCGATACGGCAAACCGGGTGCGAATTCTTGACACGCTTTCCAAGCCAATCTCGCTTGGCAAAGACACATTTGCTCTGCAGCGAATTCGGAAAACATCGATCGAAGAGTGCGTCCGAGTCTTAATCACATATCGTCGGATCATTCAGGAGTACGGTATCACCCGTGCCGATCGCATTCGCGTGGTCGCCACGAGCGCCGTTCGCGAGGCGACCAATCGATTAGCCTTTATCGATCGTGTGTTTATTGCAACAGGTTTCGAAGTCGACGCGATGGATGAAGCGGAAGTGAATCGCGTGACCTATATGGGAGTGCAACCGCTGATTCAGATGAACCCGGCTCTCATTGCATCCAAGACGCTAGTGGTGGAAATTGGAAGCGGAAGTACCGAAATTTTGGTTGTCCGCGGTGGTAACGTACTTTTCTCAAACACCTACCGACTCGGTTCGCTTCGATTAATCGAGCAGCTTGATAAATTTAATACTCCACAAGGCCAGCAACGTGCGATCATCGAAACTCAGATCCATCGCTTCGTCGATATGATTCACGAGCAGATTGACAACGACACGCGATTAGAGATGGTTGCGATTGGTGGAGACATAAGATTTGCTGCTTCTAATCTTCTGGAACAAGAAGAGATCTCGGGGCTCGCAAAACTTTCTCGTGAAAGCTTGGCCGCTTTTTCGAAGTCTCTCAACTCCAAGTCCGATGACGAGATCGTCAAGAAGTATGGGTTGATGTTTCAGGATGCAGAGACGATTGGCCCTGCCGTTCAAGGCTATCTCATGCTTGCCGAGCGACTTGGTTGTGACGTCCTGCACGTTGCTTCGACCAACCTCCGAGACGGACTGCTTAACGATCTTGCGATGAAAGATGTTTGGACTGCCGAATTCCGAAATCAGATCATTCGTTCAGCGATCAATCTCGGAAGAAAGTTCGCCTTTGACGAAAAGCACTCGCGGCATGTCGCGATGCACTCTCGCACACTTTTTGCCGAGCTTCAGAACGAGCATCAACTTGACCAGCGAATGGAATTGCTTCTGTATCTCGCTGCCCTGCTCTATGAGATTGGTCTTTTCATTAACGTGCACAGCAACCATAAGCACGCGATGTACCTGATTCGAAATAGCGAGATGTTTGGATTGTCTCGCAAGGACCTGCTGCTCGTTTCATTGGTGGCTAGGTACCACCGTCGTTCGTCGCCTCAGCCCGATCATGAAGGATATGCCACGTTGGATCGGATTGATCGCGTTGCAGTTGCCAAGATGGCTGCAATTCTTCGACTTGCGATCGCAATGGACGAAACGCGAACTCAACGCGTTGTGGAAATTCAATGCTTAAAGGAAGGGGAGCGATTTATTATTCAAGCCAGCGGCGTTCAAGATCTCTCGCTCGAGCAACTCACGCTACGCCAGATCGGCAACTTGTTCGAAGAAGTCTTTGGAATGAACGTGCTGCTTCGGGCTGCCCATCGATAATTGTGGAGAAAACAACTGTGTAGAAAACGTGAAGACTTTTCCGCATAAGTTCCCGTGATGATTGGATTGAGTTCCATTCATGCGATCCGCTTAGATCGCTATGGACCCGAGGATTCGCGAATTGCTATTCTCGCGCGAGCCGTTCGGTCGAGTCTGAGACTGGCGTGCTGGTTTCTCGAACTTAGGATAAGCCCTCCATGTCCAGCGATGCGCTAAAAATCGCGATCATATCAACACCCAAATCTTGGGGTGGTGGCGAGCAGTTGGCTTGGACAGTGGGTAGCGGGCTTTCGGTTTTGGGGCATTCGGTAGTTTGGGTAACGCGACGCGAAAGTGTGCTCCATCAGCGGCTTAAGGCTGCAGGGCACAATTGCTTTACGATGCGCGGAAAATATCCGTCCATCCCAGAGCTAGTATCGATTCGCAAATTGCTTCGTGAGAAGGGTATTCAAACAATTTACGGGAATGACTCCCAAGCAATCAATTGGACGGGGTTGATCGGTGCCGGGCTCCGCGGTGTTTCGAAAATTGGCGTCAAGCACACAATTTTTCCGATCAAATCGTCATTAAAATATAACTGGTTTTTGGATAGGGTGCTGTGTGTATCGAATGCTGCAAGGCAAGTTTGCATCGACGGAGGAATTCGCCGAGAGTTGACTCGCACGGTCTATGGGGGGTTGGATTTATCAACCTACAATCGCGAGAAAGAAAGAATCCAGATCGCAGCATCGCTTGGTATCAGCCCGCAGACACCTCTATATGTTGCCGTCGGCAGCCTTTTGCAGTGTAAAGGCTTTGATACCTTAAT
>JANODQ010000387.1:0-5507 GCA_031412775.1 Pirellulaceae bacterium
AAAAAGCGACGGGTTGAAGCTCGTAGCAGATGTCGAAAGACATCTGACGAGCAAAGGATCTACTGTTGTTTCCATCGACGTCTGAATTCTTACGAATCTAGCTACGCCGAAATGCAAATCGGACGTGACACTAGTCGACCATTTCTGGGGTGCTTCGGTAAGCATCAGACAGCCACTGCACGGCTTGATCGATTTCTTCTTCGGTCGTGTTCCAACCCAGACTGACTCGAACGGTCGAGGCTGCGTCGCGCGGCGTGACACCAGTTGCTTCCAACGCCCCGTAGGAAATCATGCGGGCTGATTGGTCTGAATAGGCATCGGAATAGCCTAGGAACAGCTCGGGCGTCCGGATCAAAAGCTGCTGGGCGTCGCGATCTTTCAAGACCAAACTAAGTGTGTTTGGAAGCCGAATGAGCCCCGATTCCAAGTCTAAGTTTTCCGCATGGGACACACTATCGACTGGCTTCGACTGTTCTTTGCTCGACTGTTCTTTAGTAATAAATGGCTCTTCTACCGTAACACGAGCCTCAACCGGACCATTGACGCGAATCGCGTCCCCGATTTCACCCCGCAGACGATCGTAAAAACGGTTCGCTAAAGTTTCCATTCGATCACCAAGCTCCATACCAGCGTTCTGGATTAATTCCATGGCTGCACCAAACCCGACAATGGCAGGGATATTCTCTGCACCTGGGGCCAGTCCGCTTTCTTGCCAAGCACCATTGAATAAAGGTCGAATCGAAACACCATTGCGAACAAACAGCACGCCAACTCCTTTGGGACCATAAGCGTGATGACCAGACAACGATAACAAGTCGACTCCCAACCCAGGCAACTGTGTCCGAATCTTTCCCAACGCCGAGATCGCATCGCAATGAAAAACACAATCGTTAGGACGATCCAAGTTTCCAATGGTGCTGATATCCTGAATCGTACCAATGTCAGCGTTTGCCCACTGTATCGAAATGATGCGTGTCCGCTTCGTGATCAGCTTGGCGACATCCGAAGGATCGATTCGCCCAGTTGAATCACATGCGACTCGACTGATATGCCACCCTCGCCGCTCAAGCCGCTCGGTTGTGCGACGAATCGTTTCCGATTCCATTGTGGATGTGATGAGGTGTGGTAGGAAACGTTGCGTCTTCTTTCGAATTGCAAGAGCGTAGCCAAGCAACGCAAGGTTGATGCTTTCGGTCCCATTTCGAGTAAAAATCACCTCGGAGGGCAAGCAGTCCAAAGTGTTGCAAACTTGATTGCGAGCATCCTCGATCGCTTCTTCAACGGCACGACTTTTCCAGTGCAAGTTACCAGGCAAGACAAACAGTTCGTTGAGGAATGGTTGCATCGCTTGACGAACCGCCCCAGCCATCGGTGTGGTTGTGTTGTAGTCTAAGTAAATAGTTTTCTGAGTCATCATGAAGTTAAGCTATCTCGATAAAATTCGATCTACAATTCCAGGAAACCATCGGCTCGCGGATACAAGCAACCGACCGCCAACAGAGAGCACCATGCGTCGTTTGGATCTTTCGATGGCTCGGATTGTCAGAGTCGCAACGCGTTCAGGTGACATGCTTCCAATCGATTTGCTCTTCGTTCCCGCAGGTGTATCAATGAGCGAATCAAAGAATTCACTTCGAGTAGTGCTTGGATCAATCTGAAGCACCTCGATGCGCTCGCCAGCCAACTCGCATCGCAGCGATTCAGCCCAGCCTCGCAATGCAAACTTTGCCGCACAGTATTCACTCTTAAGCGGCACTGCGCGATGAGCCAGCACCGAACCGACCATCACAATCGCTGGACGATTTGTTTTCGATCGCTGTTTTAGCAACGGAAGACAGGCTCGCGTTAATTCGACAGGGCCAAAAAAGTCGACTTCCATCAGCTTGCGAACACGCTCAGGTGAACTCATATCGAAACGCCCAATAGCCCCCGACCCAGCATTGTTGACCAAAAGGTCCAATCCGCCCCAATTCGCTTGGCACCAATCAGCCCATCGATGCCGATCGCTTTCGATTGTCAGGTCTCCAGAAATCGGGGTGATCGAACCGGATTTATAATTCGCCTCGGTTTTAAATTTCAGTTGACTATCTCGAAGCGACTGAAACTCTGTCACAAGATCGTCGAGGCGATTTTGACGCCGCGCGACTGCCAAAACGTGCGCGCCGGCTGTGGCGAGTTGTAGCGAGATTTCGCGACCGATGCCACTGGAAGCTCCTGTTACTAAGGCTTGAGATTCGTTCAATCGTCTACGTGGCAAGGGATTCAGTTCTAGTTGGCAAAAATTGTAAAGAGCGACAAAAAAGATCCATTCGATACGACGGAAGTGGCCTTTAAGCGTCGCTAGCTTTTAATAGCCGATGATCGACCATTGCCGCAAGTCGCTTCTAGCGATGCAGTTATATCAAAAAAACGGAAGACAACCGGTCCAATCTCGTGATTTTCGAATTACGGTCTAACAATTGCACAGTTATCTCTTGCGAATTCGACTTGAGACAAAGGCAAGAAGAATCTGGGAATTTCGACTCGCATTTTTCGATTTTTCAGAACCAAGTTGTACGGTCTATCGTCCTAAATCAACGGGACTCTTATGGTAGAGTCGCAGGTGTTCGGCAGGCAAGTTGAAGACGCGAACTAATCGTCACAAATAAAACGAAAAACGCTTTACCTCAAGTGAGACTGCTTCAGCAAAGCACCTCAAATGTAAAGCAAGATTTTTTTACCAGTGACCAAACTAGTCAACGCGAGCGGCGAAAGAGTGTGTAGATCGCAACGAGTGCGATAGGCCACCAGAAGAAACAAGACAGAAAGTACACCGACGGAGAGGGATGAATACTATGAATAGCGACTATCGAATTGCATTGATCCGTGAACTACGCGACCAACAAGTTCGTTTTGCGCCACGACCTAAGCGAATCGAACAAGCGAATCGTGCTGAGCGGTTGCTTTGCGAAATCGACGAAGGTCGCGAGTACCCATTCGACTTTTTGTTCTATCGTATTACTGATGTCCGCTCCGAAGTTCGTCATCACGGGCTAATCAAAGGTTCGGACGCGGTTCATGACTTGCGATTGTTCGTGGAAGACATTTCAGACTCGACGAATATTCGAGTCGATGAAGTGGGTGAGCCGATCCATACGGTTGAAGAACTGAGCAAGCTGTTTAACGTTTCAACAAAAACAATTTCGCGTTGGCGAGACCGCGGGCTCGTATCGCGAAGATTCTTATCCGAAGGTCGCAAACGCGTTGGCTTCCTTCATAGCAGCGTCGAAAGGTTCGTTGCAAAGAATCGTAAGCGAATCAGTCGAGGCGAAAAGTTCAGCCAAATGACCGATGATGAACGAGCCGACATCATTGAAGCGGCTCGCAAATGGGCAGCCCAAGGAATGAGTCTCTCGGCCGTGGCACGTCGCGTTGGTCGCGACATGGGACGCAGCACAGAAGCAGTTCGATACACATTGAAAAACTTCGACAAGCAAAATCAAGTCATGGCAGTTTTTCCTGACCAACGCCCGACTCTCTCCAACGATGATCAACGTGCGATCTATCAACAGCATCGTCGTGGAGTGAACTTGGTCACGCTCGCTAAACGATATGGTCGAACGCGCGGCAGCATTGTTCGCATCTTGAACGAGCAGCGAGCAGCTAAGGTTTTCGAACTGCCACTAGAGTTCATGCACAATGACGACTTCAACAAAGCAAGTCTCGCTGACGAGATTCTTGGACCAATGCCAGCCCCAGCGACGACACCTCGTAAGCTGCGCGCTCCAAGTGGGCTCCCAGCGTACCTGGCTTCGCTTTACGACGTCGGCTTGTTAAGCCGTGAACAGGAATACCATCTGTTCCGAAAAATGAACTACCTGAAGTTCTTGGCGCACAAAAAGCGTGATGCGTTGGATGGTAAGGCTCCATTGGTCTCGCTGATGGATGAGATTGAGTTGTTGGCCGAAAGAGCTGGCGAGGTCAAGAACCAAATTGTTCAAGCCAACTTACGCTTAGTGGTTTCGATTGCGAAGCGACACGTAGCAGCGAACGAGGATTTCTTTGCACTCATAAGCGATGGAAACATTTCGTTAATCAAAGCGGCCGAGAAATTCGACTACTCGCGTGGCAATAAGTTTAGCACCTATGCGACCTGGGCCATCATGAAAAACTTCGCTCGTTCAATCCCAGAGGAATATCGTCATCGCGATCGATTCCGAACTACCGGCGAAGAAGTATTTGCAGGGCATCAAGACAATCGTGCAAACAACTTTGCCGAAGAACTTGACCAGCAAACACGACAAACGCAAATCAATCGGATTTTGCACAAGCTCGATCAACGCGAGCAAGAGATCATCATCCGACGGTTTGGTTTGGGACAAAGTGTGGAACCATCGACCCTCAAAGAAGTCGGCGAGGTGATGGGCGTTACGAAAGAACGAATCCGTCAAATCGAAGCCCGTGCACTCGACAAACTGCGATTGGCCGCAGTTGCCGAGCATATTGATGCACCTGAGTAGGGGTGATTGAGGATCGGTTTGAGGTGATCTCTCGAAACCGATCGCGTGGCGGAAGTCTTATGACTTCTTCTACACTTCGAAGCCGGTACGGTACTCGCGACTGATCATCGCGTTGGCCGCTTCGTTGTTCGTGAACTTTTCGCTAGTTGGATCAAACGAGAGTTGTGGTCCAAGCGAAAGTTTATCGGAATCAATCTCGACGCCGTTTGCCTTCAAGTGATCGAGCGTTCTTGCGAGTGTTGCATCGTTATCGTCGAGACTCTTGACGTTCGCCAGAGCCTTTTTAATAACATCGGCGGAGACCTTGTTCGATTCACCCAAGTAATAGGAAATGTTCCCGAGGTGGCTTACTGCGGCAGACAAGTGGCCAACCATTGCATCCGCGGTGAGCTTTGAAGAGTCTCTCGCTACGCACGCGTCGACAAAGTTACCCATGTGAGAAGCGTTCAAATCTTGCTTGGTTTTGAACTGGCGAATTTCGTTCATGTCGCGATTGAAAGCCACAAAATCAGAGTATGTCCTCTGGACGAGGTAGCCTTGGGATCCATAGAACACCACTCCAACCTTGTTTCCGCTTGTGCTTTTGAAAAGCTTGTTTAGCTCTTCATCACCGGAGTTGTCGACGCTTAGACCGCGAGTTTCGAAGACAATGCACTTATCGCCGTAATCGAAGATGGAGACTTCTGTGTTCGCAGTATCACCCGCATCGATGTAGTCTGGATTTTTACGTTCCGCTTGGTATCCAAGTCGCCCGCCGTAGGTGATAACACTGGTTGGATGACGATCCAAACCAAGTCCCCAACGAGCGACGTCGGTTTGGTGAGGTCCTTGATTGCCCGAATCGCCGTTGCCATAGAGCCGTTGCCAATGCCAGTCATAGTGGAACTGTTGTCGCGTTACTTTCGGAGAAGTGATGGCAGCGGGACCACTCCACATATCGAAGTCGACATTAGCCGGCACCGGATAATCACCGATTGGACCGATCGACTTGCGGCGTTTGTAACAGAG
>JANODQ010000388.1:0-3954 GCA_031412775.1 Pirellulaceae bacterium
ATGCCTTGGTCTTCTAACAATTCAGCTTTACCAATGAGAACGTCGCGATCATCGACTCGCGCACGAACGCCACCGCCGGTGATGCTTTCGAAGGCAGTCGCTTCCGACAGTTGAATTTTATCTGCCTTCGCGCGGCGAACAACGGCTTGCGCCAACGGATGCTCGCTTTGTGTTTCAACGGCGGCGGCGAGCCGAAGCACATCCTTTGCGTTCCATTCACCGAACGTCTCGACCGCCGTCACTTCAGGCCTTCCTTGTGTCAACGGCCCGGTTTTATCAACCACGATCGTGTCAACCTTTTCCATTATTTCCAATACTTCGGCGTTCTTGATGAGCACACCCTCTTTCGCGCCACGACCAACGCCAACCATGACCGACATCGGGGTAGCCAAGCCGAGAGCACATGGACAAGCAATGATTAGCACGGCAACTGCAGCAACAAATGCATGCGCTAGTTTCGGCTCCGGTTCAAAGACACTCCAACCAATGAAAGCCGCGATCGAGCAAACGATGACAGCGGGCACAAAGTATCGAGAGACCATATCAACTAGTTTTTAAATCGGAGCACGACTTCGTTGTGCATCGGCCACCATCTGAACAATGCCGCTAAGCACGGTATCGCCCCCTACACCGATCGCTTGCATCACGATCGCACCAGTTTGGTTCAGCGTCCCGCCAGTAACTTTGTCGCCTTCGACTTTCTTTACCGGCATCGGTTCGCCAGTCAACATCGACTCATCGACGCTGCTCGACCAGCTCAACACTTTCCCATCGACAGGAATTTTTTCGCTGGGACGAACTCGCGATCGATCACCATTTTCAACTGCACCGAGCGTAATATCTTCTTCACCGTCATCGTTAATACGATGTGCCGTCGAAGGTGCAAGCTTTAAGAGTTCACGAATAGCACTGCCGGTCTGCTGTCGTGCCCTCAGTTCTAAAACTTGTCCTAGCAAGACAAGTGTAATGATCACAGCCGCAGCCTCAAAATACAGTGGCGGCATGTCATTCTCGAAGAACGCTTTAGGAATCACATCAGGCAGCAGCACGACGACCAAGCTGAATAGATAAGCCGCCAATGTTCCCATTGCTATCAGCGAGAACATATTCAAGTTCATCGTAAGAAACGACTTCGCGCCTCGAACCAGTAGAGGCCATCCACACCAAAAAACGACTCCCACCCAAAACCGACGCTTCATGTCGGCATATTAAGACAGCTTACCTGTTCTCGGCGTACGTCACGCCGTCCAGTAGAGGTCAACGCCTATACGACGTCTTAGTTTCGCACATTTCGAGTACTATACTCGGCGACGGCATTAGCAGAATTGCGTTGACGACAGATCTGAAGAACGGGTCCGCAATCAAGTCCGTTCAAGGAATGGGATTTGTACTTTCCGGTCAAACTCGCTTTTCTGCTGTAGCTGGATGGAAGCAGGCAAGCTACGAAATAGACACGAACTTTCTACCAAACAAATTTGGCAAGTACGTCGGTGATCGGTCGCCGCAGCGTGGTCAATAACTATTGAAATGTGAGACGGAAACGCTTGCTGGTGTATTTTTGCTGTGTACTGTTGGCTCACATTGTGCTCTGTTGACTCGGATTTACATTACGGCCCGTGCCGGCCGATCTCGCGTAGCACCGCGACTAACGACCCCCACCCGGTCGAACGTCGAGCGCGCGTCGTACAGCGAGTCGAGCTCCTTGAGATCCTTGGCCCCGAGTAAGTGCTCTCGTGTGAACACAAGCGTGCCCTGTCCCAGTCAACCCCGTGGAAGCCGAAATTAAACCGACGATTGACGACGCTTGCGAGCTGCGTAATAGTCGCCTGTCGAGACAGGTTAGAATCACTTTCGGTCAGCAGGACGAATCATGAAATAGCCGTCGAAATTCACCGTTAGAGCTTGGATAATCATACTGTTGCTTGCGGCACTGGGGTTGGTGTTCAGGTTATTCGGCTTCAAGTGAGCAAGCACCGCTCTGAGCAAAAGCCTACTTCGAGTCAACTCGTCGATTTTGTAACTTGGATTCGAGATGCGAGCGAAAGATGGCTTCGCGGGTTGCCGCGAATCAGACGCTATCAATGGTACGCAAATGCTTGATTGATTGTATGGAATCTGGGGAAGTGAAACCTAGGGCCCTGCTGCAAACGCCGACTAGACCAAAAATAGCTTAGTAAGTTTTGGTCGCTAGCTGACCTGTTATGCTTGTTTGGGCCGCTAACCGATCATAAGATGACGTCTGAGTTTCCTATGGGGAAGTGATGATGCTTATGAACATATTCGATGGCAAACATGAATTCCGACAGATCCTACACTCTCGATACGGTACGTGAGGCCATCCAGCGTGGCGACACTGAATATGTTCTGAGGGCAATCGACTCTGGCTTCGATCCCAACACACAAGATTTAAAAGGATGCACTCCATTGATCTTTGCGGCAGAGTTTCAGCGTCCCGCAATCGTAAGATTGCTACTCACGCACGGCGCTGATCCATTACACAAAGAATCGAACGGATACGACGCGTCTGAAGTGGCCGAATTTCATGGTGAATGGAGAATGGGAGCATACACCGCCGAATCAGCGGAGATACGGTCCATTTTGAAAGCGCACGTTGAATCACCGAATGTCCGCCTATTTGCGTGGCTGAAACGTGTATTTCTAAAGTAAGACTCGCAGGGCGACGTCAACTCGCGCGAAGCCAGCGAACCATCGCATACGCGGGAGCGGCGGCGGTCAGCGTATTTTGAAATAAAAGTTCACTCCCGCCACCCGTGATGCGGGTCGTTATCCGTTGGAAACGTCATAAAGCACGTCTAGCGGCCGACTATCCAGGTGGCCTATCGTCATTACGTTCGGTCGAACGCTACACTTACTCGCTCCCTTTCTTCGCAGCCTTTCGCGTTGCTTGCTCACGCATCTTTGCAAGATGCTGATGGATGCTAGGGGTCTTGATAGGTTCAGAAGGTGGCAGAAGTGCCGGCAACTCGGGAAGCAACTCTACTGCAACCGCTTGGTCCTCCAGCACAACGTCGGTGTAAACGTTCATCGTTAGATTGATATCCGAACGGCGAGCGAGGGTCTGTGCCATCTTCGGTGAGATGCCGGACTTTGAAAGATTCGTAATGAAGGTCTTGCGTAAAGCGTGGAAGTCGGAGTAGCGGCCTTGGGCCTCGATGAAACATAGGAACGCACTTTCCTCGGCTGTCTTGCGCAGCTCTTTGTCCACAATCAATGCAAGCCATGGGGCACTTCGCGTGGAGCAAAACTGGGATTCGGGACTCTCAGTTGGATATATCAGAATCCTTGCTTACCGTTTAAGTACGCAAACGTTAATCATTCTCAAGAGTGAGGCGTTCGCAATGGCCGTTTTAAGGCTTCCATCCGATGGGCCGGGGCTTCAGATTTTCTAAGTTTCGACGCGACGATCGACGCACTTTTGAGCATCCAATTTGACTACGATTGGACGCACCGGTTTGACACGCCGGCCGGGGGTGACCGGTGCGAGTTGGGAAGTCCGGAAACGCGTGACCGAAAAGCATGTTCCAAGTCAAATACCTTCGGTGCAAATGAAAGCCGGGACGCAGTGAATGCTAAACGCAAGAGCTAATGTCCGAAGATGCGACCATAAAATGCTGCTCGCGCATCTCGGGTACTCTCACAATTCCGTCGCAGGGGTGCAATCAGTTCACGCAAAAAGAGTGCAATCCTGCTGAAATTGTTTTATTGCTTGATACCGAAGCTACATTACCGAGACGAATTCAATACCTACTGCGATAATTTTCGTACGCAATTTTTAACGCAAAAACAGCCCCTACATTGTCTGGATCACTTGGAAAGTAGATCAAATGGTTTTTTTTACGTCCGATGGACCCTATTGCGGTGCGAACAACGGTCGATTGGTCTCGTTTTCAAGCGATTCGCAGGCAGCTCACCTAACAAGTGGACCATCCGCGA
>JANODQ010000389.1:0-12786 GCA_031412775.1 Pirellulaceae bacterium
TAAACAACCATTTCAGATTCGCTTCTTGGTACGCATCCAGCAACAACAAATGCCAACAGGAGCGCAACCGTCGTGGTTGAAAAATTAAACATATGAAACGAGCGGAACAACATAAGTTAAACCATCATCCAATACGAATCTTAAACGGCTTTAGGAGGCATGGCTTCGGATCGACAATCGTATTCTTTACCAAGACGTACACCGAGGAAACACCAAACAAACGTGAGCGGTATGATACCCGCTGCAAGCAAAGGGAGTTTCGTACCGGTTGCGACCAACTGTGTACATAGCTGAGCAGCCAAAACATCGCTAAATCGGAAAACAACCGTATCGATGAAGCCTTTCGATACATAACGATCTTGCCGTGAGAGAACAGTAAACAAGACGTTTTGGCCGGGCGTCATCAATCCGTATCCAACAATTTGCTGAATGACTTGAGCGGCAATCAAAACGCCCAGCCCCGGATCGATGGTCAGTGCAAACAGCAGAGCCAAGACGGTCGCGCATGGGATCGCTAAAACTCCCCGAACACCGATCCATCGAAATAACCATGCGACGACCAACCCTTGAATCACCATGCTTCCAACTTGAGTGACCAAGTTCATCTGCGCGAACCAACTGGTGCGAATTTCGGCAGTGATCTCGCTCGCCTTTAGCGATAGTTGCAAGTTGTTGTAGATAAACGTGGCAGCGAATTTGCCTATCAGTACATACCCGCACAAAGCCAAAAGGTATCGCGAGCTTGCCACACGAGCCATCCCTGCCAAAAGCCCAGGCGGTGTCTGGTTTTCGCCATTGGAATCAATTGAAGACTCAACACGATCGGAAGTGGGCGAATTATTACTCGGGTGCAGTGATGTGTTATTCGTTTGATTCTGTAGCTCTTGCCGACGCAGACCGATGAGATAAAAGCTTATAGCGATTGTGAGTTGTATACCAACGCAACTTAGCAGAAGCAAACCATGCTTCCCAAGCGACGTTAAATAGATTGTCATCGCCGAACCCGCGAGGGCTCCTGCGCTACCGGCACTAGCTAAAATGCCAAACCATTTTTTTCCTTCATGAGTATCAAAGACATCCGTCATCACGCTCCAAAAGAGAGCAACGGTCATCAAGTTAAAGACACTTACCCAGACGAAAAAGCAACCCGTGAGCCAATACGGCGGATCGTTCCACCCTTGCATGTATACCGCAAAGCCCAGCATGCAACACGCAAAAAACTCGTAGACATATACTACGAGCCATTGCGTCCCAAGCTGATCAGTCAGTCGAGCATAGATGGCCATCGCGACGATCATGGTCACAAAAGTAGCCAAATACCACCAACCCAGTTCGCTCGCGAGGGATGCACCGAGCCCATCGCGTAGTGGCTTGAGAACGTAGTAGCTCATTAAGAGCAAGAAAAACCAAAGCCAAGCCAAGATTACTTTTGGGTTTACAACTTGGCCGGCAAAGTGCATGCGAATGGCCTACAGGCTTCTAAACGACGACCGGGCTACCACACAGCTTCGCATCTACTTCGTTAGCAACGATCACACCGTAGTTGATCGCGCCGAGCCACCCTGACATGATGATGCCGACGCTTCCTGCATGATAGAGCCCCGCAATCTGCTGCGGTAGAGCACGGCTGACAGCGAGTCCCTCGAACTTTGTTCCAAAGCTCGCTCCAAGTTGGTGTTGGGTGTAATGATGGAAAGTTTTCGGTGTAGCCGCCTCTACGTGTTCAATTTTATCGCGGCAATTGGGAACGTACTTTTCAAGTGCGTTTAAAGTCGTCTCGATCAAATCTTGCTTGCTTGTGGCGTACTCCTCATCACTCAGATTTGCCCAGTCGCTCCAATTCGCATTCGTGCTACTGACGATCGCGTAACGTTCTTTGCCGGTCGGCCGAGTTCGTGGATAGTAGAAACTAAACGTTCGAGACGTGATGTTCTTGCTGAGTAGCAAATCGGTTCGAAATAGAGGTGCAGTTGAGCAAAACAGGAGATCACCGGTCGATTCGTCGACCGTTTCGCCTGGTTTCAAAGCCATGTAGACTTGAGTACTGGAGTTGTTTAGACGGACCGCGCGAGCGTCGCTGACGAACTGTGGATCGAATGCTTCTTCGCCGACCAAATTAAAAATCGTGTTACGAAGATTCGAATTGCTCACTACCGAGCGGCACCGAATCACTTTTCCATTGACAACGACGCCTTCGACACCGTGAGATCCGGTGAGAATCTTTGTAACGTCGCAGTTGATCCGCGCGTCGACACCGTTTTTCTTCAGTTCTCGCCCCATCTTGGTCACCAGGTCGTCCGTTCCACCTTCGTAGATGAAGACACCCTTGGCCATGAAGTTTGAGAAAACGATCCCATATGTAATTGCAGGATCTTCGAGCGTGGATCCATTGGCGTAGGTGATCGGCTCCATCAAAAGACGAACAACGTCATCGCGACCAGGGAAAAACTTTTCAAAGAGCTGGCCGGTGGTTATCGCTTGATCGTCATAAAAATTCATCCCGCGAGCCGTGTCGAAGAAGGCCTTGACGGTCTCTTCCGCGATACCGAATCGACTGGTCAGAAGCTTTGTAAAGTCTTCTCGATTGAAGGTTGTAGTCAGCGAAAACATCGGGTTATCGAACCGAATGTTTTTCAGCTGTACGATGCAATCAGCGATTTCGTCGCCCCAATACCTTCGGCAACTTTTAAGCATACCGTATGGGAATCCATGCAGCGAAATGTCAAAAATGTGCCCGCCAGGTCGACGAAACCAAGTCGCTAAGCCCCCTAGTTTATAGTGCTGTTCGAGCAGAAGGACTTTATGCCCAGCTCGGCCGAGGATGTTGGCGGACGTCAGCCCAGCCAAGCCTCCACCAATGACAACGCAATCGTATTCGTCTGCGACACTGGCGAGGAAATCCTTGGGCATGGTGGTTTTTAATTGAACCGTTTTTTGGTTGAATCTACGAGCAAAAATGCGGATAAGAGGAGTCGAACCTCCACGACCGTTTAATAAGTCACTAGATCCTGAGTCTAGCGCGTCTGCCAATTCCGCCATATCCGCGACGAAAAAACACTCGCGATAACTTCATATCGCTTGGGAAAGGGTAGCCAGGAAAGGCATAAGGTCAAGAGTCTAGACAAGCCCGATCGAAGATTGTTGTTGTCGGCCATTTAAGTTTGAGGACTTCCCAAACAGAATCCAAAACCCTGATGGCTGGCCAGTCATTTACAGTGTGCGAGAGGCTTTCGGATTCGGATCGCCGATCAGATGGCCCTCACAATTACTCCACATTCCGAACGATTTGCCAAGTTGTACCTCTGCCGATGTTGCCTTCGATTGACGAAGCCTTCGATCGTTAGGACAATGAAGGTATTGCTAACGGTTTAGAAACCCCAGAGATAAACAGATGAATATCCTTCAAAATCAAGATCCTGAAGTTTGGTCCGCTATCGAAGCGGAAGCCGTTCGCCAACAGGACGGCCTTGAAATGATTGCCAGCGAGAACTACACATCCGTCGGTGTCATGCAGGCTGCTGGGAGTATTCTGACTAATAAATATGCCGAGGGTTATCCTGGTAGACGTTATTACGGCGGATGCGAGCACGTGGATGTCATCGAAACTTTGGCCATCGATCGTGCCAAGGAACTCTTCCAAGCAGAAGCCGCCAACGTCCAGCCCCACTCGGGCTCGCAAGCGAATATGGCTGTCTACTTAACTTGCCTCCAACCGGGCGACACGGTTCTCGGTTTGGATTTGGCTCAGGGCGGGCACCTTACACACGGGATGAAGCTTAATATCAGCGGCAAGCTTTATAACTTTCATGCTTACGGTGTTGATCCGACAACACACCGGATCGATTTTGATCAAGTCGCAAAACTCGCTCGCGAGCACAATCCGAAGCTAATCGTTGCTGGCGCGAGTGCGTATCCACGAGAGATCCCTCACGATAAGTTTGCACAAATTGCAAAAGACGTTGGTGCAAAGTTACTCGTCGACATGGCACATTACGCTGGTCTCGTCGCAGCCGGTCTTCATAACAGCCCCGTTCCCTACGCCGACTTTGTGACGACCACAACGCACAAAACACTGCGAGGTCCCCGTGGCGGATTGATCCTTACCAAAGCCGAGAATGCCAAGGCGATCAACAGCGCCGTTTTCCCTGGCATCCAAGGTGGCCCGCTTATGCACGTCATCGCGGGTAAAGCCGTTTGCTTCGGCGAAGCACTGGCTCCTGAGTTCAAGATCTACGGTCAAGCGATCATCGCAAACTCCAAAGCACTTGCTGAAACTTTGATGAGCGGTGGCCTGCGATTGATCAGCGGTGGAACAGACAACCATTTGGTTCTCGTCGATGTGACCAGCATGGGTCTCGGGCTCGGCGGAAAGATCGCTGAGAAATCCCTTGAACACTGCGGGATCACGGTCAACATGAATATGATTCCGTTCGATACTCGCAAAGCGATGGACCCAAGCGGAATCCGAATCGGGACACCAGCTCTGACGACTCGAGGCATGGGACCAGACCAACTCAAGCAAATTGGTAAGTGGATTATCCAAGCTTTGAAGAATACGGATAAGACAGAAGTGCTCGATGGTATTCGTGAAGAAGTTCGTCAACTGGCGATGAATTTCCCCGTTCCTGCTGGTCAATTGGCCCTTGTGTAAGGCAACTGCGGCCAATCGAAGCTACACGAACTAAGGCACCTTCCAATAATCGGAGTACCTACCACGAACCGCAAGCTAGTGGTTCCAGTTGGGAGGTCACTAGCTTGAGCGTTGTGTTACGATACACTTTTTCCAAGCATTCGCCTTATTCCATTGAAGCTCCTTGTTTAGACCGCCGCTCAAATGCCACAAACTCCTCGCATTCTCATCGCTGACGATAACGCTGCTAACCGCGAACTATTGGAAGCATATCTAGCGAACATTGATTGCGAAGTAGAAATGGCTATCGATGGAGCGGACACGCTGACCAAGGTTGCCTCGTTTCAGCCCGATCTTATTCTCTTGGACGTGATGATGCCTAAGATGAACGGCTTCGAGGTATGTCGCAAAGTCAAAGGCGACCCGGCAACCGCCAAGATTATGGTCCTCATGGTGACCGCGCTTAGCGAACTCGGTGATATCGAACGAGCCGTTGCTGCCGGGACGGATGATTTTCTCTCGAAGCCATTCAATCGAATAGAGCTCGATAAACGCGTTGGCAACATGCTAAAGCTCAAGGACACAACCGACGAGCTCGAACGCCTGCGACAATATATTCAAGCGATGGAAGATTGATCGCAGCACCTTGAGCCCAAAACCTTGAGCCCAAAAACCTGAGCACAGAATAATGAACCCAGAATAATGAACCCAGCACGATGACACCTGGCGAGTCGCCTTATGCTGCTCGATTGATTCACCCCACACGTTGCGATCAAGAACTCCTTGCTCGTATCGAACGGATCGTCCCTATCGAACACAAGTGGACAAAAATTGCAGACAAAGATTACCCTTGGACTCAAGTGCGTGATCCCGATCGATTGCTCATGCGAGCTCTTTCACAAGAGGACGCCGGGACTCCAGAGCTTGACCCGTTTTGGGCTGCAACTTGGCGGGCAGCGATCGGGCTGGAGAAATTTCTCGACCGTTACGATCTTGCTGGTCACAGAGTTCTCGATCTTGGGTGTGGTAGCGGTCGCAGCGGGATTGGTGCGGCACTTCGTGGTGCAATCGTTACGATGACTGATCTTGCTGGGGCTGCGATTCTCGTGTCGCGATACAACGCACGTTTCGTTGAATTGCAAGTAGAGTGCCGCCGCTTGAACTGGTTCGATGAAACGCTCCCGGGTGAACCATTTAAATGGATTATCGGATCGGACATCGTCTACGATCCCAAGCTGCATCCGATCCTCGAGCCATGTTTGCGAAGACATCTTGCACCAGGGGGACGCGTGCTACTGAGCGAACCACAACGTCACACGGGAGATCGTTTTTCGAAATGGATTCGCTCCGCAGGTTGGAAACTTGAAGAGCAACTGCTGTCTCTAGATGACAACAACCGCGAATTGAGAATTTTTGAACTGACTCTAACCACTTAGCTCTTCGCGATGGCTGCTTTAAATTTCAGCTTCTCACGTCATTTGAAAAACGCAAACAAGTTCGAATGCGGCCAGCGAGCCCTTAAAGTCATATATAAAGCAAAACCGAATCGTCGATGATCGTAAGCCTTATTGTTTCAAGACTTCTTCGACCGGTCGTTTAATTGCCTTGCGATAACTTCTGCTTCGCGAAACACTCGCATTACGTTTTCACCCATTATTTTTCGAATGCTCGATTCGGTATAACCGCGGTTGAGCAGTTCTTGCGTGATCAACGGGTACTTGGAAACGTCTTCCAGTTGTTTGGGGAGCGAGTCGACTCCATCAAAATCAGATCCAATGCCAACATGATCGACGCCGATCATTTTGACAAGGTGATCGATGTGATCAACGACGTCATGAATCGAACCGCGAGCCAAAGGGTGAGTCTTCCTCCATGCAGTTGTCTTGCTCTTGATCACCGATTCGCTATCGCCAGCTTGTTTCCAAGCCGTCGTCTCGGTTTGTAATAATCGATTTCGTATTCCTGCTTCAGGTACTACAAACCCCGAGTAGAAATTCACCATGATGACACCTCGGTTTGCCTTGACGATCGGCAAGATATCGTCAGGTACGTTTCGAGGATGATCACAAATTGCTCGTGCGGATGAATGCGAAAAAATCACCGGTGCTTTTGTAACACGTAGAGCATCACTCATTGTTTCGTCGGAAACATGCGAAAGGTCTACAAGCATGCCGAGTTCGTTCATGCGTAGAACAACTTGCTCTCCAAATACGGTCAAACCTCCGTGTTTACCTTCGTCGGTCGAAGCGTCTGCCCAATCGAGCGTCGCTGAATGGGTCAATGTCATGTAGCGAGCCCCAAGGTCATAGAGCTTCTCGAGTACAGACAACGAGTTCTCGATTGAATGACCGCCTTCGACACCGATCATCGAAGCAATTTTTCCTTCCTTGATTGCTAGCTCGATGTCGGAGGTCGATCTGCAAAACGAAAAAGTTTCTGGGTATCGCTTTACCATCGCATGAACAAATTCAATCTGCTCGAGCGTCTTCAAGAGAGCTTCGCCATTGAGTCTTGTGCTCACGGGAACATACACCGACCAGAATTGTGCTTTAACTCCCCCACGCCTAAGGCGTTCGATGTCTGTGTTCAATTCGGGCGCTGCTTTACCGATGTCCAGAGTGTCAAAGCTAGGCGTCCCACGTTCACGAAACTCCCAAGGCAAATCGTTGTGGCCGTCTAAAAGCATCACCGATTCGTGGAGTTTTTTTGCAGCATCGCTGAGGACAACTTCCGGCCGGACGACCTCAACCCGAGAATCTTGGGCGAAGAGACATCGATTATTTTTCGGAGAAAAAGGTGTGCCCCAGAAAAACCAGGTCGTGGCAAAGATGATGATGTACTGGCGAGGAAAAGTAGTTCGAATTAGTTTTATATTCATGGACGGACTTACGGCCTAATGTGAAAGCTGATAGCAGCGTTGCGGGGGCGACTTGGCGACCGAGTGAGAAGAAATTTCCTGGAATATACAAGTTATTAGCGCAAGTAGTTAATAGATTATTTTTCTGATGCACGTTTATCGGCGAAATCACATTCAAGCGAAAAGTGCCTGCGATCTAACAGGCTGCGATCTATCTGTGATTTAAGAGAGGTACGCCCGAAGCGTCATTGCATCGTTAAAAATTGTTGAGCTCTTCCGTGGAACACGTGTTTTCATGTTCACACCGAGGGCGAATCAGGCTAAACTCTCGTCCGTTCGCCGAAAATTCTTCCTTTACCTTAGACCGATTCATGCTCACCGCACTACCTATTTTGCCAATTGCCGCTCTTTCGCAGTACATTTTTGGCCCCCTTTTGTTTTTGGTCTCCCTGTTCATGATCCTTATTATCCTTGTTCAGCGAGGAAAAGGTGGTGGATTGACTGGGGCGTTGGGTGGGCCTGGGGGACAAAGCGTTTTCGGGAGCAAGGCTGGCGACCTTTTCACACGGATTACGGTCGTCCTGGCAGCTGTTTGGATCTTTTTATTGGCTTTTGCCGTTTGGTGGTACAACGAGGATTCGCTGAGTTCGGCCTTGGCCGGCACGGATGAAAATGTTCCGTCGATGACTGCTAAACCAGGTACATCCGAAACGGGTGCTGCTAGTTCTTCAGCTATCACTCCGAATGTTGGCGAAGTCGCTCCTATCGAATTAGGTTCTGGCGACCCGGCGACTGGCGATATGCTAAAGGGATTGTCAGGCGGCGACGCACCGAAGGTTCCAGAAACTAAAACGGACGCAGCCACGGCAACGCCTACCAGCGAGTCAACACCTGCAACAGAAACGGCAAAACCAGATGTCGCACAGCCAAGCGAGATGACTCAAAAGCCGTCCGATTCAACTGCGACAACTCCTGCAGAGAAGTCTCCCGAGGTAGCTCCAAAAGTGGAAGCTCCCGCAACTGAGTCTCCGAAAGTGGAGTCCACGAAGCTAGAAACACCGGTTGTTGAAACACCAGCTCCTGCCGCCCCGACACTTGAAGCCCCTACAGCTCCCACAAAGTAGATTTCGTCAGTCTTTTTTCTGGCGAGTCCTCTGAATCCTTATACAAACTGCGAGCGATCGATTGCTTTACAGCATGACAGGTCATGGCCAAGCCACACGGAGCTTGGCAAGCGTCACCATCTATGTAGAAACACGCGCAGTTAACAACCGTTTTCTCAAAATAGTTTCCAAGGTCAGTAAACAACTCGCGAGCTTTGAGAATTCGATCGAGTCTATCGTTCGCGAACTTGTTCGACGTGGGTCGGTTCAAGTAAATGTGACTGTTTCCGGGACAGCGGATGCCGGTGTATACCGCTTCAACGCGAGCGTGCTCGAAAACTATTGGGCTCAGGCTTGCAAAATCGCAACGCGAATCGGTGCACCCGCCCCAGCCCTGGAAGCTCTCCTTGAATTGCCTGGCGTAATTGCCGAGCCACAAACAGGAGACGAAAACCCGGAGCTTCTTGAATTGGCCGCTCAAACGCTACGCGAATCGATCTTGATGATGAATACCATGCGAGCCCAGGAAGGCGAGGCGATGGCCGTCGAGCTTCGGATAGGGCTCGATAAGATTGGGGCATGTTCGCAAATCGTCGCCGAACGAGCTCCCGTGGTGGTCTCGGACTACCAGACACGCTTGGAGTCACGGATCAAACGGGCTTTGGAAGGGCTTGATGTCCAGTTTGACGCAGCCGTAATTATCCGAGAAGTTCAAATTTTTGCAGACAGATCAGACATTCGCGAAGAGCTGGTTCGGCTCGCAAGTCACCTCACGCTTTTTCGGCAAGCGATGGACGATCGCGAAAGCCAAGGTCGAAAACTAGATTTTTTGGTCCAGGAGATCAATCGTGAAATCAACACTATCGGGTCCAAAGCCAGTGATGCGATGATCACCGAGCAAATCGTCTTGATGAAAACTACACTTGAACAGATTCGGGAGCTGATTCAGAACATCGAATGAATCCAGTATTAGCGCCAGGACGACTGATTATCATTTCTGGTCCCTCGGGAGCGGGCAAGTCTACTGTCGTGAAAACGCTGCTTCAGCGAAGCGATCTGCCGCTAGAGCTGAGCGTTTCCGCGACGACTCGGTCTCCCCGAGCGGGCGAAGTTGACGGGCGTGACTACTATTTTCTTACCCAGGCAGAATTTGCACGTCGCCGCCTGGCGGGGGAATTCCTTGAATGCAAGGAAGTTTTTGGTCGCGGCGACTGGTATGGAACGCTTCGATCGGTAGTTGGCTCTGGATTAGAACGCGGTAAGTGGTTAATCTTAGAGATCGACGTACAAGGTGCCCTTTCGATCATCGATTCGGAAAATCCGATCACCATTTTTGTTCATCCCGGTTCTATGGAAGCATTGGAAACAAGGCTTCGGTCTCGGGGAACCGAGGAGGAATCGGCGATTCATCGCCGCTTGGAAGTTGCTCGCGAAGAAATGGCACAGCGTTATCGCTATCGGCACGAGGTCATTAACGACGACCTGGACGAGACGGTTGAGAATATGTGTGAATTGCTGAAACAGTATCAAATCCAGAGAGAAATTGATCCATGCTCGAAGAACTAAAAGAAGAAGCCATCGTCAACAAAGTAGGTGGTCGATTCAAGCTCTCGACACTTATCCAAAAGCGATTGGTCCAATTGAATCGCGGCAGCCGTCCGCTTGTCGATCTGAACACCAAGAATCACATGGAAGTTGTCATCCAAGAAATTTTGCAAGACAAGATTTTCTTGACGACAAATAACGAAGTGAAATTGATTGGCGAAGGCCAAGATCTTGGTGACTTGCTTGATTTGGACTCCGGCGATTTATCGTGAGTGCCAGTGAGGCCGATTGCGAACGAGTTGGTGGCAGGCGCGTTGTCGTCGCTATCGGTGGCGGTATCGCGGCTTACAAGTCGGCAACGCTGGTCAGCCGACTTGTTCAACAGGGCGATGATTGCTCGGTGGTTCTTACTCGAGCGGGGCAAGAGTTCGTCGGCCCCGCGACGTTTGCCGCACTTTGCAATCGGGCTCCAGTTTTAAGCTCTTTCGATACTCGATACCCAATGGGACCGCACATCGAACTTGCAGATGGGTGCGATTTGCTCGTGATTGCTCCTGCCACTGCCAGGATTCTTGCGAGTTGTGCTCACGGACTGGCTGATGATCTTTTAGCGACCCTCTATCTTAGCGTGACATGCCCGGTCTTGATGGCCCCGGCGATGAGTGCAGCGATGTGGGAGAAGGCTTCGGTGCAACGAAATGTTACGCAGCTCCGTTCTGATGGCGTCCACATGGTAGGTCCCGGCGAAGGATGGTTGAGCTGTCGACAAAAGGGGACCGGGCGAATGGCAGAAGCGGATGAGATTTTAGTCGAGGCTAACAACCTTTTGAGGAACGCTGGATGACGCATATTGTCATCACTTCGGGACCAACGCGTCAGTACTTGGATCCAGTCAGATACCTGACTAATGCATCCAGCGGACGCATGGGCTCCGCGCTCGCTGCCGAAGCAATCGCCCTGGGGCACCGCGTCACCATCATCAGCGGTCCTGTCAACGTGGAGTATCCCCAGGGAGCGATGATTGTACCTGTGGTGACGACTCAAGAAATGCTCGAGGCGACCTCGCTTGCTTTCGCATCTGCTGACGGATTGATTGGGGCGGCTGCTCCGTGTGACTATATGCCTCAGCATGTACAGCCCCAAAAGATGTCGAAGACGGGTGAAGAGGTTACGCTTCAATTAATTGAAACTCCCGATGTGATAGCAACACTTGCCGCTACCAAGCGAAAGAATCAATGGGTCGTGGGATTCGCCTTGGAAACAGAAGATCGACGTTTTCGAGCGATCGTGAAGATGCAAAAAAAGTCGTGCGATCTGATGGTGAGCAACGGCCCAACCGCGATCGATTCCCTAGATAACGATATTGAGTTGATCGAACCCTCCGGGAATATCTTGGCTCATATAACCGGCTCGAAAGAAATTGTCGCAAAAGGTATCCTCAGACATATCCAAGATCGATTGATAAGCGGTACGGGCAATTAGAAATAGAATGTGCATCCCTGAGCCGATAACGCTAGCCACGGGTTCGGATGGTCGACGTCGAAGATTGCGGTACCCCAGGCTAGCGGTTAGGAGGTTTTGCGACGCAAAAATGATTTGTGAGTAGCATCGATAATGAACACCAACGTAACAATTGATCTTTCTACCAAGCTTGGTCGGCTTCATCTTGCCAATCCGATTCTTACCGCGTCGGGTACCTTTGGATATGCTCGAGAGATGGCGTCGATCGTCGATCTTACCAAGCTTGGAGGTATACTCCCCAAGACGATCACTCGCGATCCACGACCGGGAAATGCTCCGTGGCGAACCGTCGAAACGAGTGCCGGTCTGTTGAATGCAATCGGGCTTGATAACGATGGCGTTGACTATTTTTTAGCAAACCACTGGCCCTACCTTAAGTTGATAGGATCACCGGTCATCGTGAGCATTGCAGGCAAGTCGCAGGAAGACTTTATTTACCTGGCGCAGCGAATGAACGAGGCCGAAGGTCTTGCGGCACTAGAGTTGAATGTCTCTTGTCCGAACGTTTCTGGCGGAGTCGACTTTGGTACAGACCCGAGGGCGTGTTTCGATGTTGTGAGCGGCGTTCGCAACGCGATTAATTGCCCGCTGCTTACTAAGCTCACTCCGAACGTAACCAGCATCGCAGTGATCGCAAAAGCGGCTGCCGAAGCGGGGACCGATGCGGTGAGTTGCGTCAACACGGTCCTTGGGATGGCGATCGATTGGAGAAAACGCCGAGCTCTATTGGGCAACAAAGTTGGTGGACTTAGCGGGCCCGCTATCAAACCGGTTGCACTCAGATGCGTTTATCAAGTTGCGTCGCAGGTAAAAATTCCAATCGTCGGTATCGGTGGCATTGCGACAGTTGACGATTGTATGGAGTTTTTCATCGCTGGAGCATCTGCGGTACAAATTGGGACTGCCAACTACTATGACCCACAGGTCAGTACCCGACTGATAGACCAGCTTCCAGATGCGATCCGTAGCCTTGGGGCTAGGTCGCTGCAAGAAATCGTCGGTACGTTACAATAGACGTCTTACTAATCCGTAGTAGAAGTCATAAGACTTCTGCCCTCGGTTGATTATGTAGATGTCTATCTCACATCAGGTTCGTTTCGGAATGCGGCTTGGCAAGATCGCTCGCGACC
>JANODQ010000390.1:0-15227 GCA_031412775.1 Pirellulaceae bacterium
CGCCATGTACGAGCACAAGGTCTTTGTGCAAGGAACCATTTGGCACATCAATTCATTCGATCAATGGGGCGTTGAACTTGGTAAAGTACTTGCCAAGCAAATTACTCCCGAGCTATCGCAAGGCTATTCGAAACCGCTTCAACACGACAGTTCAACCAACGCACTCATTCAACGTTATCGAGCAGCGAATAGTTGATGCTTTGGAGTGCTGGGACTTGTCCCAGCTTTCGGGGAGACGAGGTGACTTACCGAGTAACTTCGATCGATTAATACATTTCGATCGACACCCGTTTACTTTGCTGTGACACACGAGATGTATACTCGACAGATAAGTCTTAAAGCGGCAACAAGTCGCCGCAGTCCAAAGCATAGTGCTGAGACTTGTCACAGCTTTCGGGGAGACGATTTCACTAGCGACCTTTTCGTGGTAACCGGTCTGTTCTTTTGCGGCGGTTCGCAGTTAAGAGACGCTTGGGAGCGGTGGCTGTTCCGAACTCTGGCGGGTCTTCGTCTGGCAATGAATCGGATGTATCCGAATGCGAGTTGTGCGTTGCGACGGCGGAGTAACCAGGAACAGTCAAGCTCGGCTCACGTGAGACACCGATTGGCAGTTCACGATTGGCACCGGGAGCGTCAAAAGAATCGCGGATCAAAAGACGATTGATTCGCAGTTCGATATCGGTCAGTTGATCACCTTCGTCCTTGGTAACGAACGAGAAGGCTATACCATCGCGTCCCATACGGCCTGTTCGACCGACACGGTGGACGTAGTCATCACAATCTTGCGGGAGATCGTAGTTGATGATGTGCGAGATAGTCGATACATCGATACCGCGACCAATCACATCAGTTGCTACAAGCAGTTGGATAGCGCCTGTGCGGAGACGTTTGAACACATCATCGCGTTGCGGTTGCGACATGTTTCCGTGAATCGTGTCCAATCGCATTTTGCTGAGATTCGGATCGCCAGCGAAGGCTTGCTCCAGTTGACGATGGAGCTTTGCGGTTCCCAATTTTGTTCGGCAGAAAATGATGGCTTGCGGTGGTTGTTCGCGTTGGAGGAGTTTGACGAGCAAGTCGAACTTATCGTATCGCTGTGTGAGGAAGTATCGCTGCTCGATGGTGTCGACTGAGACGTCATTCTTGGAGCAATCGATATGCTTGGGCTCGAAGAGATATCGGTTTGCGATTTCCAAAACATCTTTGGCAAGAGTCGCGCTGAGAAGGAGCGTTTGTCGTTCTTCTGGACATCGCTTGAGTACTCGCTCGATGTCGGGCCGGAATCCGATGTCCAGCATACGATCCGCTTCATCCAAGACAACGCACCAAACGTTGCTCAGCTTCAGCGAGCCGCGTTCCAAGTGATCGATGACGCGACCAGGTGTGCCTACCACGACCTGAGCACCCACACGAAGCGATTTCAGTTGCCGGTCCATATGCTTGCCGCCGGAGAGTTCCACGATGGCGGTTGGACAGCCGTCAGCGAGTTTGACAAATTCGCCGTAAACCTGATGAGCCAGTTCGCGAGTCGGTACCAGCACGACGGCTTGCGGGTTTGGGTTGTTTCGAAGCGGGTCGAGTTGTTCGAGGATCGGGATCGCAAAGGAAGCGGTCTTGCCGGTGCCGGTGCGAGCTTGCCCCACTACGTCATATCCGTCTAAAGCGAGCGGAATGATTGCCGCTTGAATGGGGCTGGGCTTTTCGAAACCCATCTTTTTGAGAGCCCCGAGCATGATCGATGAGATATCGAGATCGGAAAAGTATTCTATTTCTTTCGTTTCCATGAATCCTAGTTCGCCTAGTGGTTAGTCGTCTGCGTCGAAGGCCTTTAGATCGAAGTCAGGCGATTTGCGGTGATCGGCGTTCTGTCCGAATTTCACGTCGTCCGTCCCGTAGTCAGCGCTGATGGTCTCCAAAACTATCAATTTGTTACTTATAAATACGGTATCTGTTCACTAAGATAAGGTCAATCAAGATCACCTGATTCGACCGGATAAGAATCAACAAAAGTAGAAAAGCCAACAAAAGTAGAAAAAACGTGCAGACCAACCAACCATCGAATATTTTCAACAGCCGAGCTGGCGGGTTATCCGATGGGCTTTCAGGACAGCCAGTTCAACCACAGGAAGACCCGGCAGCAGCAAAAACCGGTACGGCCCAACCAGTTTCAGCCAGCGAAATCATCGACGATTGGATCACTTGGATCGCCGCTTCTCGAGAGATCGCCGTCGATGGAGCGAGCAAAACTTTCGAGCACACTTTCGACCGCGCTTTCGACCGCGCTTTCGACCACGAAGCCGGATTGGATTCGAGCGAACCAGTCATCACCGAGGAACAAAACAAACGAGCCAACCCTTGTAGCTTTGATCTCGATAAGTTTGATGGCGAGCGACTGGTGGAAGTTGGAATCGAACTTTGCGCCCAAAACGCAACTATCGACCGTGCTGGCCAGTTTCGTCAAATCATGGAAGCAGGCAGCGACAGCGGTTCAACGTCCCGAGCCGAAACGATTCTAAAGTCCTTTGTCGGAGCGATGCAAACTCACATCGCTAACTACGATCCGGAAAATCAGTCACTGGCTCAATCGCTAGTCGATGTTGCAGGAGCCATCTATGAATCGTGGTATGGCGTGCTGCTGGGGCCGGACGTGCCCAGGCCAATGGTCGCCATCGAGGGACCGCTGCTGCAGTGCATTGCGTGGAGAAGAGAATCGGCCGACTTGAATCGGCTTTCGATATTGCTTGTATCGAAACCTCCTTCCAGTTGGATTCCGATGGCCGTCGCCATTAGTCCGCTGATGCGAAGTGGAAAGTGGGAGATCGGATCGGTTTTCCCTACGTTGTTGGTTGGGCTTCAACATCCATCGATGGCAGCACCCGTCTTGGACCTGGCAAACTATTGCGTCCATTCGCAGCGAACGACAGAACATCCGGCGAAAGCCAGACAAGAATCACTCGTCGCAATTTTGGGAGGCGTCATTTCACGGTTGGCTCTTGCCGAAGAAGATCCAACGAGCCTCGGAAGCACGACCGAGGAGATTCAAGGAGTACTCAACGACTCGATCGCACTGGCGGTCGCATTGTGTGATGCTGTTGGATTGTTGGGAGCTCGCAATTCGATTGGCAAGCTGCATCAAGCGTTAGAACTGCAGCATCGTCGCGTGCAAACCGAAGCCGCCGCGTCGCTGGCGCGGATGGGTGAAGAGGTCGGTCGCAAGGCGTTGATCGCTTTGGCGGCTGAACCGATCGCAAGGCTCCGCGTTTTGCAATACGCAGAAGAATTGGGGATTGAGTCAGAGATTGACGAAGTTCACACGATGCCGCTGGCCATTGCCGAGTCGGAGTTGGCACTCTGGCTTTCGGAGCCTCAGCATTTTGGCCTTCCGCCGCATTCGCTAGAACTGCTCGACGTTCGCACATTGTCGTGGCCTGGTTACGACGAGCCTCAGCAGTGTTATTTGTTTCGATACGCGTATCGATTGCCTGCAAGCCAATCATACGCCGCAGAGATCAGTAACATTGGCATCGCGGGTCCCTTGACGCATACGTTTGGATGCGACTTGGCCGAGTTGCCGGTTCATGATATTTATGCGATGTTCGCTGGCTGGCATGCGGAACACGAAGAAATTTTCGAAGTCCCCGCACCCCAGTGGAACTCGGCTCAGAAAAAAGTCGCCAACCAATTGTTAGGCTTGCTCGAGCAACATGGTCACGATTCCGTAGAACCGCTTTGGCTTGGTTTCTTTTTGAGTGAAATTGCGGTTGTTACGAGGTCCCGATTCGAGAACTCGATCGGGTTCGCTGTCACCGATGGTGTCGAGCTGCTGTGGTATCCGAGCTCCGGAAGATCACGCCCGCTTGGCCCCACAGAGGTTTATTCACTTTACAAAGGTCGTAAAATACTCAAGTCATTCAATGGCCACGACGTATTCGAGTCCGAGGAAGATTCAGAAGCTTCCTAACTGAGTCTTTCACTGAGCCTTTTCCAACATCAACTAAACTGGAACCTATCAATGTTTCAATCGTTCCATCGACCCAGCGCATCACACAACCAACCCCGCGCAGCACAGAAAATTCCCAGCGCAGCACACAAAGCTCTATCCGGCAAGTTGGCGTTGCTGTTATCTGCGATTGCTTTTTCGAGTCTTGGATGTGCTCCGCAACCTCCGCAGCAGCTTTCCTTTGAGCCGAACTATCTGTTCGCACATCGATTAACAGTAGAGCAGGATGTGCCCACGGATCAGTTTTTGTCGGACAGCAAAGATCTTTTGATTGATTGGTTCGGCACGCCCGACAATCCAAAGCTTCCTCCTGCCTTCGCAGACTCCGACTACGCTGATTTGATTTCGCTCGAAACGTTGCTTCCTGCAGTAGGACCAGCCCCCGAATCGATCGAGCCTAGCGATCATGGGCTTTACCGACAATTGTGTGCCTCCTGTCACGGTGAGACCGGGCAAGGTCGCGGTACAGTGGCCTCGTCGCAAAATCCTTATCCACGTGACTTCCGAAAAGGGGTTTTCAAATACAAGTCAGCACTCTGCAACAGCAAGCCACTCAAAAGCGATATCGCTCATGTCCTTCGCCACGGATTGGCTGGTTCGCAAATGCCGCTCTTTAATAAGCTGAGCGACAAACAAATCGATGCACTCGTTGATTACGTTGTCTATCTATCGATCCGAGGAGAATTCGAGCGGCAACTACTAGCGATGGGAACAGCAGACCTAGACCCTGAACAGTCATTCAATTCGGACCCAGCCAAACGAGAGCGGATCTACGATGTCTCTTATCGAGGCTCGACTGTAGAAGCACAGGCAGAGGCCTTCAAGGAGCAAACATCCACTGCCGAAGATCTGCTAACCGAGATTGCTGACAAGTGGGTCGAAGCTGAGGACGAAGTGGAAGAAGTCGACGCCCCCGAGGATGTGCCTGTTCCTGGTTTGACTCCTGAAGCGGACATTAATGCCGATGAACTTGCTGCGTCCATTACGAAAGGTCGCGAGTTGTTTGTAGGGAGTGTCGCTGCCTGTTCAAAGTGTCATGGCGACTCGGGCAAGGGAGATGGCAAGCAGCTTCCGGATTACGACGAGTGGACCAAGGACTGGACCGTTCAAATTAACGTCAAGCCAGACGACATGAACGCAATTCTGCCATTTCTCGCGCGTGGAGGAATGAAGCCGCAGGCAATCCTTCCGCGAAACCTCGTCGAAGGCAACTTCCGTGGCGGACGTGACCCCATCGCTGTTTATCGTCGTATTCTCTACGGAATTGCTGGCGGTCCTATGCCAGCTGCAGCACTTGCCAGCAAACCTGGCGAGCCAGGATTAACCACGGATGACATTTGGCATCTCGTCAATTTCGTCACCTCGCTGAAAACAACCCCACCGGCGACCAGCGATCCTGCGACTGCTGAACCCAGTACAAAAGAACCGACCGCCAGCGTGACGATTCGCTAAAGTTGAGCTCCAATCCAGACCTCCATACGCTACGATGATATTTGTGGCGTGAAGTATCTCGACGACGGAGTTTTGTGATGCGAAGACTATTTTTCTATAAAGCGGCTGCACTAGCATTGATATGCACTGCAGCGAGCGATCCGTTTGCAGTCGCAGAACCGGTTCGCGAGTCAGCTATCACCGATGGTAAAGCAAACAGTGATTCCGAAGTCGAAAACACGACCAGCCGCGAGCTTGCAAAACAGATTGCGGAGCTCATTTCCGCTCTTGGCAGCGAGCAATACTCCGTTCGTCGCCAAGCACAATTGGATCTCGAGCGAATTGGAGTTCCCGCTTTAGATCAACTTCAGCAAGCAATCTTGAACTCGGACCCGCAAATCGCAACTGCCGCCAAGTACATGATACGAAGCAGTTACATTCGATGGACCGGCCGCGAAGATCCGCTCAACGTTCGAAAACTTCTGGAGCAATACGGAAGTGGTGACGTCATCCATCGGTCGGAACGCATCGACAAATTGAGTGCATTACCCGATCGACAAGGCATCCCGGCTCTACTGCGAATAGCTCGTTATGAGACATCGATTGACTTAAGTAAGCGGGCTGCGTTGGCGGTGTTGAATAATATCAAACCGGCAATGAAATCGTTAATCGATCCAAGCGACTCGGATCAGGATCTTGCAAAGCAAAGTGAAGCCTGGCCAATCATCTTGCAATCGATCGGAGCCGCTAAGGGAACCGCAAGCAGTTGGTTAAAAGAGTACGCAGAAAGCCTACGAGACAAAACTCCGCTCGACTCCACTTGGTGGCAGTCTGCTATCGATAACGAGTTTCGACTTGTCGGTAATAAGTCGGGAGAATCAAGCCGCGAGATCGTTTCGGAATTGACGCGATGGACTGCTGAACAACTCGTGAACCAGGGGCAAACAGAAACAGCCCTGACAATCGCAAGGAACTTGTTGCGCATCTCCTACTCACTTCGCGAGCAAGCGAAAGAGTCGGAAGACCTCTATCTTTGGGCCTTGGATCGAAAGCTCCCCGCGTTCGTTACGGAACATTCAGATAAGTACTTCGAAGAACTCGATAAGCAGATTGCCCAGCGTAAGGCAAATCCAAAAGGAAATCTCCCGGGTAATGCTCAAGGTAATCCGCAAGGAAACTTTCAAGGAAACCAAATAGGTAATCCGCCCTTCGGTATTGGTAGATCCTTTTCACCCTTTGCTACCAAGTTGCGTTATCTTCGCGCCGAGGCGTTTCGGCAGCTCAACGATGTAAGCGCGGCAGACCGAGAATCCAAGATCGCTTTTGATCGAAACGATTCCCCCGGTGAAACAGAGATCTATGAATGCTATTACTATGGCGATTTCCTGCGACATCGAATGCAATTCGACTGGGCCGAACAAGAACTTCAAAAGGCTTGGCAACTCGCCTTGGATGAGCGAAAACTCGAGGTACGCGTATCATACGAGCTCGCCATGTTGTTATCTGACGGCGAGGATTACTATGGTGCCGAAAAAGCATTAAGACCTTTGGTTGAACGCTTCGACGCAGAGCCCGAATTTGCGAGAGAGATCGACAACGACATTCCTCCTAGGACAGTCTTTTTGCCTGAGGAACGTGCGGTCCTTGAGTCGCAGCGGATACGATCGCTGTGGTTGTACATGCGTGCGAAATCAAAACTCCAATCCAATCAAATCGATTCAGCTTGGGAAGACCTGCAAGCGGCGTTAGTCTCCGATCCAGAGAATGTCGACATCATTATTTCGATGATGGAGATGACTGATGCAAGTGATCCCAAGCAACTTCCTGACATTGTCGAGAAATCCATGGCCCCGCAAGCCAAAATGCCGCAGCGACGCGATGAAGCCAAGAAAGCTTTCGCATCGACGGTACTCGCTTTCCGTGAATCACTTCCGAGATTGGAGAAAAACTTGCGGACGAGCAGTGATAGCGAGCGTGCGACTCCTCAAAGTCACTACTCGATAGCACTCAACACGTACGCATGGCTTCTTGCATCGACCGGACATGACTTGGAATACGCACGCGAGTGCAGCGAGCTAGCGTGCCGATTGGCACCGAACAAGGCCGCCTATATTGACACACTCGCACGCTGCAACTTCCGAATCGGAAATATCGAAGACGCGATCACGCTTCAGAAGCAGGCGATCGCGGCTGAACCCTCGATGCGAGAGTTGCGAAGAAATCTAGAAGTCTTTCAAGCCGCTACCAGATAGGTCATCTATCAATCTACTAGCTTTTTCGCTTTAGAAGTTCATCGAGATCTTCTGCGTAAACGCTGTCGTAGTTGGATGTCATTTGCGATTGGTTGCTGATTGCAAGTGACGAAGCCAAGCTCGAGGAGACCTCGATTGACGGATTGACTTGCGACATGGCTGCATCTGTTCTGTTTGCAACCGATGGCGAACCTTCTCCTTCACCCGTCGACGTGTTGGTTGAAGGAGTGTTGGTTGAAGTTGATCGAGGTGCAATAGAGTTGTTCGATACAGAGGATGCGCTGGAACCAGAAGTCACTGGTGTAAGTGTCACTTGACTTGGTGTAGAAAGTACACGAATCAAACGAGCGTTTCCTTCAGTGGCTCGCGTCGACGCATTGTTGCCAGAGACAGCAATTGTACCCGTGAAAGCTTGCCCAGCGGCATTTGTTGCACGAACTGTTAACGAGTTACCTGCAGTGTTCAAGGTCATGGTGAGGCTGCTGTAGTCACGCCATGCGCCATACGCAGCGACCCAATGTTGGGCTGTCTGCCCTGGAGTGATCGCTACCATGAATCCGCGATTGAATCTGGACGACGTAAAATCACGAATGTCGATGTATCTGGCTTGAATGTTCCCAACAGGAAGATTTACCCCAGACATGTTTCCGTCCACGAAAGCCGATTGGACTGATATCGAACTCGCAGGATTGGTCGCGAATGGTAGGGTTGGAAGCGAGAAGCTATAGTTGCCTGGCGCAAGATTTGGAACAGCAAAGTCGCCGTCAGCATCTGCTGTGATTCTTTGATTGACAAGTGAACCGTCAAAAGACGTGCCTGTAAAATTGAGACCTAATCCGGAAATGGCTGCGATATTGCCTTGGGGTACAGATCCGGTCGCCCCAGACCCAGACGAACCGGAACGAAGCTGTCCACTGATCGTTCGTGGAGTGAAATTCTGGACGGTCAACTGAACGGTCGCCGTGTCCGTTAGACCGGCCGCATCCGAAGCGGTATAGGTGAACGTGACGGTTCCGGTGAATTCAGTGTTGGGAGCCGAGTACACGATTCGATTATTTTGAATTGCGACAGTTCCTTGGCCTGTTGGAGGCTGGGTGATAGCCGTAATCGTTAGCACGTCTCCCGAATCAACATCGGTGTCATTCGCCAAGACATTAAGGATCTGGTTGGGCTGCGACAGTACGGTCAAATTATCGTCGACTGCTAAGGGTGCATCATTCACTGCGGTGACCGTAAACGTAACAGTACCCGTTGCGGTGCTTCCGCCAGTTTCCCGAAGCGTATATGTAACGATCTCGGTGCCGCTGAAGTTTGCTCGTGGTGCGTATCGAAGCCGAAGACCATCGGTGGTAACTAAAACACTTCCGCCTTGTGAAGCTGTTGGCGTGGCAACGCTAAGTGCACGTCCAGTCACGTTTGGCGTATCGTTTACGAGCACACTGAACTCAGCGACTGCCGCATCTTCGACAACGGTGAAGCTATCGTTGCCTGCTATTGGAGGCGGAACGCGAGGATTCACTAAAATGGTTACGGTTGTCGAAGCGGTCCCGCCGTTGTTGTCGCGGACTGTGTAGGTCAGAGTTTCTGAGCCGACAAATCCAGTTCGCGGTGTATAAAGAATTGCGTTCGATCCACCGTTGATGCGGGCGGCTCCGCCTTGGCTGGGCGTACCGACTTGCGAAACAGTCAGCGTTTCACCCTGATCGACACCGGAAGAATCATTCAAAAGCACTTCTAGGAAGTTATCAGTGCTACCTTCGATAAATGTGTACGAGTCGGCTGTCGCAACAGGAGGATCGTTCACGGGTTGCACTTGAACGGTGACGGTTCCTGTTGCTTCGGCACCCGTGTTATCGCGAACGGTGTAAGTAAAAACTTCGCCGCCGTTGTAGTTAGCAATCGGTGTATAGCGTAAGGATCGGTTGTCTGATGCAATCGTCAGTGAGCCGCCGGCACTTGGAGTACTGACGGAGATAATCGAAATAACCGTGTTGGTCGATGGGACGATCGTATCGTTGGCTAAGACATCTACGGTGTTGTTGGACGAGTCTTCATTAAAATTGAAGATGTCATCGACAACCGTAAAGTTGCGACCGATGGCGAGTGAATTATTTCCAAAACTTATTCGGGCTTTATCAACGGCGACTTGTGAACCGTAGACAAGGAAGTCTCGTCCCTGAGTCTCGGCGGCATCGGTTGTGAAGTTCGCTTGACCTGCGGCGGTCGCTCGGAATTGTACTTCTGCGAAGACAATTCCCGCTGCACCGGACGGATTCGAACTGGATCTTGCTCCTCCGACTTCGTTAATCAAACCGAGGGTCGAAGTGTTTCCATCAGGCGACACGTCGAACCCATTAAGGCGAGTAATCGGAGACGAGCCTTCCAAAGCTACTACAACGCTGTTGTAGTTGAGGTCCGTATATGCAGCAAAGACTCCGTCGTTACCGGACGTTCGAAGGTCTCTTGCGACAAGCTGTACCTTAAAAACTTGCCCGATCGTAACCGAAGTAATAGGTGCGTTGTTTAAATCGACCAATCGAATCGTGACTGCACCAAGAGCGGCAGCCGCGACATTCATCGAAAAGTTTTCGCTACGAACGTTGCCTGCTGTATCAGTCAAATTCACAGTAAATGTGTTGTTGCCAATTTGCCCTGCCGTGGGATTCCAAGTGACTGCACCAGTGGACGCATTGATAATCATTCCAGTAGGTGCACTAGTTAAGCTGTAGACCAGTCCCGCGCCTTCTTCAGGATGAAAAAGATTTACGCTAAAGGCCTGCTCGGAGGGAATCGATGCAGGAAATGGGTTTGAACCCAGTGACACTGGCTGAGTTGCATCAAACGTGACCGATAACGACGGCGAGGCAACACTTTCAACCGAATTGACCGTTTGGGTTGCAGTGATAACTCTCGTTCCATCTCCAAGAGCGGCAAGGTTTGCCGTAGAAATAGTCGTGGTAGTTCCGGTCGCAATCGCACTTCCTAAAGTGTTGGTACCGCTCTTCAATGTTACAGTCGCGCCAACTACAGTTCCGCTCACTGTAAACGAAAGTGTTCCAGTTCGAGTCACATTGTCGGAAGTGTTTGCTCCGGAATCGCTTGCCGTATCAAGATCGATACTTGTCGGCGCTGCCGGTGCTGTAGAAGCTACGTTCACTGTAATCAATTGCGTATCAAATTGATCGTTAGCGTTTGCATCTGCAGTTTGTCGAACAGAGGCTCGAACTTGGAAGCTACCCGTGAAGCTTGTCGGAGGAGTTATCGATAGCAAGCCAGTTGCCGAGTTGACTGAAACGCTATTCGATGTAAAAGGAGCGGTGACACCGTTTGCCAACACGGCGGAAAAGATTCGCGTATCACCTTCTTTATCTTGAGCGGCAAGCTGATAGGTGGTTGTTTGTCCGGCAGACGCGTTGATTGTTGGAATGTCGTTAAGAAAAGGCGAACCGTTGCTCGCATCGTTTGCGATCGTCACAACAAATGTTTGAGAGGTTTGATTGCCTTCAGTGTCGGTCGCAGTAACGGTAATTGTTGAGGTTGCACCCGAAGCGCCAATAGCTCGAAGTCTTACTAAACCATTTTCGGTATCGTTAAAAATATCGATTGAGTTGATGACTGCGTCGTTGATTGGTTTGTCACTGGAATTGACGGATGTTCTTGCAATTCCCTGACGTGTTGAATCTCCTTCGACCAATTGCCCTAAAATCGAGTGATTGAAGTCGAGATTTCTTGTTGGACCAGCAGTGATGAAAAACTGCGAGTCGTTTGTATCGTCCGAGCTTTTTGCATAGGACAAAATGCCGGATCGATTGTGTTGTAGATTCAGGTTAAATTGATCATCGAAATTCGGAAGAGGTGAACCGCCTGTACCGGTCCCCGTTGGATCGCCGCCTTGAATGACGAAGTTCTGAATGACGCGATGGAAAATCATCCGGTTCGTGCCAACCGTATCGTAGAAACTTTGATTGGTGAGCGTCGAAAATTGGTTTACGGGACGGGACGCTTCGGAGCTAAAAAGTTCGAAGACCATGTCGCCAAAGTTTGCCGTGCGCACAATTGCACTTTGATTCCCGCCTAGGACCTCGGCGCTTACGGCCGATGGATTGCTGCTGGTTACCGTGATCGTGAGCGGATTTCCGTTGGGATCATAAGCGTCGACAGGAATGTGAAGCGGCGAGCCGCGCAGGACGGTCGTAGCTGCGATCGGTGCAATCGATGGAGTGCTGGACGTGGGAATGGCGATTCCCGAAGCGGTTGAAAGTTGCGCGAGAGTCAAAACACCCGTTTGACGCGATCCGTTTTGGAATTGCCAAGTCGGGTAGACCGTCACATTTTCCGCAATTCCTCGTGCATTTGCGGTGCGATCGGGATTAGTGACTTCAACCACATTCAGGAACTGAGAACCGTCTTCGAAGAGCCGTTTTTGTTCCGAGCAGTTAGGGCACCAATCGGCACCAAAGAAAATAACACCTGCGTCGCGTAGAGACTTAGCAAATGCAACGAGATCTTGAGCCGCTTCGCCTTCGGCAGTGGTTTGTGTTGTGATGGATTGTGAAGATCTTGCTACTTCGCTACCCGCGGTGGACAGGTAGTTATTCAGACCGTTTGCTTCGGCCGCCATGGCGGCACTGTTGAAGAAGTCGGCTGCCATCAACTGACGCATTTCCAGCGGTTCGAAAGCGATCGCTCGGTTGGTTGAAGCCTCGACCTCAGTGACTTTGGCGAGTCCAAGTTTTTCCGAACAAACGTTAACCCAGTAACGCCCGAACAATAGGTTACTAAAACCACGGATTGGCTTGGTCATTTTCTGACTCATTGTGTTTCCACCTGACATGTCACAACTATTTCGAGAGAGTGCTGCAAATTATTGGTTTGATGGCCATCAAAAGCCAGCTCCAACCTCCTATTTCGCCTAAACCTCCAGCCTAGTTCAAAGGGTGACGGCTAGATTCGACATTTCGGCGTATTCCAACCCAACCTTGGTTTGTGTCGGCAAATATTGATGGAATTATCCATACATTTTGCCCAATCCAAACCGCAGGAGACTTATTGGAGGATCTGTCTACAGGTCGATCATCTGGCCATAATCCGCTATTCTGAACTGGAAATTGGCTAGCTACATACGCGTCAGATGAGCCGGAAACCCGCAAAGTTCCCCCACAAAGTTCGCTTTCATGCTCCCAGAAACGCTTCCAACCTTGTCGCGAAGACGGATTGTTAAGCCACCGAGCTAGCCGATTTAAAGGACTAAATGGTTGCGTTTTGTGGTTTGGCCGAATCGTCACTGGAGGGTTTCGATGCGTCGTGCGATGAGCTTTCCGTCGTTCGCAACGGAGACTCAGAAGCAGATCTTGGCAACGGTACTGCAACAGGAAGAGGCACCTGTGAAGAATCAGAAACATCCTCAGTAGAAGAGGATACGCTGACCGGAGCTCCAGCAGTTGCCAAGCCCTCCGTTGAGTCCAAGTGCAGTAGTTCGCGTCGTAGAATCACGAGTAATGTCTGGAGAAGCACTACAATAATCGGACCGACAACGATCCCTATCGGCCCAAGCGCAGATACTCCACCGAGCACACTCAACAAGGCCAACAGCGGATGGAGTTGGCTTTGACCATGAAGCACATAGGCCTTCACGACGTTATCGACTGAACCGACCGCTAGGACGCCCCAAAGCGCCAACATTACAGCCTTGGTAGGCTCTCCGAGATAGACAGACAGGTAAATACACACCGGTATCCAAATGACGCCTGGCCCGACGAATGGTATCAGTCCAGCTAAAACAGAAAGCAACGTCAATAGAAGCAGCGATGACATCCCAGCGAAGTAATAACCTACTCCAGCGGTAAGTCCTTGCACAATCGCCGACAAGATCATTGCAAGAACAATGGCTCGCGAAATTCTATCGAACTCTGTTAATAGTTCCATCTCGTAGCGATCGTCCAATGGACTTAGCTTCATTAACGAATCGAGCATTCCTGGCCCATCGACGATAAAGAAATACATCGACACGATCATGATCACCGCACCGATGATTAGTTTCACCATGAACTCGGCTGTCGCACTGGTGGCTGAGATGAGCGTTGGTTGCAAGTAGCCAATCGCAGATTTGGTGAACGTTGCAATCTGATCGTCCGATGGGTTTGCTAACTCCGTAAACGTAGCCCACACGCTGTTCCCAAACCAGTTGCTTCTGCCACCCAAAAGTGTCTCTTTGGTCGCTTGCCAAGTCGTTCCGAGCTGAAGCGCAATATTCCGCAATTCGATCACATCAGGGATGTCGCTGGATTCTAGTTTTGCGAGCGCCTCCTTGACTTTTTGAATCGTGGGAACCCATATGGCTGCCGTGTCCTTGTACTCGGTATCAGCGATTTCTTGGAGCTGGGCCTCGATTGCCGAAGCATCCAATTCGTCGGCGACCGGAGCGTCTTCACGAGCCTGCCGCACCTTAACTTTGACCTCGTTGACGTGATGTTTTGCGAGGGTCGGCAGAAGCTCGTCAAGTTCTTTCTGGACCTTTCGATCCAATCCGCGAAAAGCGCCTTTGGGATCTTGCACTTGCGTCGTCGACATCGTTGCGATGGTAGTTTGGATGTCGTCGATGTCTTTCTGAATGGCTTGGATGATCGCATGGGCTGGCGAGTCGAGTCCCAAGCTTTTTCTGGCATTATTAAGCCCCAGACTGATCGTCGAAGGCGTAATACCTCCGATCAGCTTTGTCCCCTGGATAGCCCCCAAGGCCAGAAGCAACGCGACTGGGATGAGAACGCTGAAGATAATCAGTGAAGTAGTAATACCTGCGGCAACATGCTCGCGTTTCCCGACCTTTTCAAGAACCCAGCGATGCATTGGACGGAACACGATGACAAGCACCGCGGCCAAAAATACCGGCACGAAGAATCCGATCATGACCTTGTAGAACAAGGCACCAATGACCACGATAGATGCTAACAGGACGATCAGCGAAACAAAGCGACTCATCCGTTGCATTCCCTTTTCTTGATGTTGGTTCGAGACGAAAATTGGCGGCCAGTGGAAAATCCAAACGATCTTTCAAGCAATTTCCCACGGGATTCTATACCGCATTCTACTTCGGATTCTACAGTGAATCCTAATGTGAATTTTAATGCGAATTCTACATTCATGAACTCCTCGGAGGAAACCGCTCCTCGCAAGGGTACATCGCGAAGGATTCGACTGGCAGTCCATTTTGCAGTCACGATCTTGGTCATCGCCGGGATTGGCCGATCACTGCAGTTGGCTTGGAATGACCTGCAAAACACCCAATCCAAGGTCGACACACGGATCGCCGAGATTGACAGTCAAATCGGCTTGTCGATCGATTTGCAGCAGCTTCAAGCGTTCGAGAAGGAGAAACGGGACCTTCTAAGCAGTCGCATGGACTGGAAAAGCATTCGCGTTGGTTGGCTTCCCATATCGTGCTTTTTCGGCTTTTTTTCGACGAGCCGCAAAATCTGTCCTTCGCGGGCCGTACGCCGCAGTTCCGCCATGAAGGTGGCCGCCTGGTCCAACCGCGCCAGCAGCCG
>JANODQ010000391.1:0-3266 GCA_031412775.1 Pirellulaceae bacterium
AACCTGACCGGTGTGATTAGCGGCGGCCAAAGTGATCAGGTCTATCGTTTAAATGACTCTGATCAAGGTGGCAATCACAATTTCACGGTAGTTTTAGCCAATCCCAACAATACGTTCAGTGGTCAGTATCAAATGTGGCGAGGGACCTTGGCCATCGTTGCAGATGGGTCTCTGGGCAATGCCAACAACGTGTTACAGATTGATTGCGGTGGGTTCAACGGCGGCGTCAGATTTGATACAGATAACATCACGCTGGCCGCAACTCGCACGATTACATTGTTTGGTAATGAAGTACTCGACACACAAGCCTTTAACACCAAAGTCGCTTCTACAATCAATGGTGGCGGGACGCTTCGCAAAGTCGGTAGTGGTACTCTCACCCTGACCGGTACGAACGTATATACTGCTTCTCAAATCAATGCCGGCACGTTGCAAATTGGGGATGGCGGTACGAGCGGGACACTGGGCACTGGTGCTGTCTCGGGCGTCGGGACATTGATCTTTAATCGTTCGGATGCTCATACCGTAAGCACGGTCTTGGCCACATCGGGTCCAATTATCAAAAATGGAGCCGGCACAACAACTCTGAGTGGCATAAATACCGCGACGGGCGTATATACCGTAAATGCTGGCACCCTGGAACTGGCTGCCAGTAATGCCACGATTCAGTCACCAGTAGTAAATACCGGTGGCACTCTCTCGATCATTGCTGGTGGTTCGATCGCTGCTCCTGTCATCAACATCAGTAGTGGCGGCACACTCAAAGTCGCCGACGGCGCGACGTTTGCCCCCACGGTGAATTTGAATATTGCCAGTGGCGGTCTGTTCGACTCCACTGCAGCAAGTGCTGGTTTTACACTCGATACGGGCAAGACACTCAATGCTGGCCGAACCGGAACTCCGGCGATGGATGTGTCGGGTGGATTAAATGTCACGACTGGCGGCGTGTTGAATGTTGGTACCAGCAACAATGCTCGCACCTTGTCGATGACTGGGAACTTGGCTTTGTCGGGTGGGACACTGGCACTGGATTTGGCAAACGTGACGACGGTTGGCGCTGGTGTGAATGATCTCATCTCCGTGACCGGCAACTTGAATTTAACTGGAACAACGATAGTTAATGTCACCCGACTTTCGACTTCGCTTGCCGCGGGTAGTTACACTTTGTTGCAGTACAGTGGGACGCTGACCGGAGACCAAAGCAATCTGGCACTTAATACTTTGGGTTCAACACGCCAAACCTTTGGTTTTGACACGTCAACTACTCCTGGCTCGGTCTTGCTGAATGTCACTGGCAACAGTGCCAACTTGACCTGGACTGGCAATACAAATAACAACGTCTGGGATTTGGTGACGACCGCGAATTGGACCGGTGCCCCTGGTCCTACTCCAGACAATCGTTACTACGAGCTGGACAATGTGACATTTAATAACTCTGGTATTGGCGGCACAACCGCTGTTACTTTGAATCAGGCGGTGAATCCTGGTGCGGTAACGGTCGATGCGACTCAGAATTATCGCTTTACTGGGACGGGATCCATTGGGGGTACCGGCACCTTTACCAAAGCGGGAACTGGTACCTTGATCCTGGAAGTCAGTAACAATACGACGGGGTCAACCGTCATCAGCGCAGGAACTTTGCAAGTTGGTAATGGCGGCACAACTGGTGCAATTGCAGGGAACATCACTAACAATGCCCAGCTTACCTACAATCGCTCCGATGTTGCGACTGTGCCAGGTACGATCAGTGGCACAGGAAACCTGACACAAGCTGGCACGGGAACCTTGGTCCTCAGCAGTACCAATACCTATTCTGGCAAGACTGCTGTCACTGCTGGAACATTGGAAATCGTGGCTGATAGTAGTCTGGGTACTGCGCCTGTTGCTGCGGTTGCAGATCAATTGAGTTTCACAGGCGGCACGACACTAAAAGTCACCGGTCCGACTCCGGTAACGTTGAGCCCAACACGCGGCATGCAAATTGGTGCTGGGACATTGACCCTCAATCAGGGGACCAGCGCACTGACCTTTAATAATCCAATCAGCGGTGCTGGAAGTATCACCGTCAATGACACAGGGCTTGTGACCTTTGGTGGCGCCAGCACATTCACCGGTGGAGTCACTCACAATGCGACCGGGGGAACGATTGCGGTTGCTGACCCAGCTGGTTTGGGAACCGGAAACTTCTCTTGGGCTGGTTACAATCGATTGAATGTCTTGGTCCCGGATGGACAAACATGGAACGTACCTACGAACTTTGTACTGCCAGCCACCGGCAGTGACGCCACACTCCTCCGCACCGGCGACGGTTCACCAACAGTTGGTACGACGCTACGACTCACGGGTGTTATCAGTGGTGGAACAGCAGATACAAATTATCGCTTCGTTGATTCTGACCAAGGCGGCAATCATAACCATGCCGTGGTACTCGATAATCCGAACAATACCATGACTGGCGTTCTTGAAATCTGGCGTGGAACGTTGGGTTTTACGAGTGCTGGCGCGTTGGGGAATTTGCAACGTATCCGTCACTACTCGGAGAATCTAAACGGTTCTATTCGCTTTGATGCCGACAACATCACAACCCCAGCCGCGCTGGGCATCGAACTAGTCAATAGCAACAATCCGATCAATACCCAGGCCTTTAATGGAACGATTCCTGGCCAAATCTCCGGGAGCGGTTTGTTAGTCAAGCAAGGGACCGGGACACTTACACTCACCGGTAACAACATCAACACTGGCACGGTAACAGTCGCAGTTGGTCGATTGCTGGTCAATAATACTGCGGGATCCGGCACCGGTTCCGGCGCCGTCAATGTTGCAGCAACCGGAACACTCGGTGGAACAGGCTCGATTGCAGGAACGATTACTGTTGATGGCAGTGTTGCTCCTGGTGCGAATGGTGTTGGAACATTGAATGCCAACAGTGGTGTGTCTTGGAACGGAGGTCTTGACTGGAGCTTTGATCTGGGAGCACCAGGGGCTTCACTCGCGACGCCAGGGACGAGCGACTTGTTGAATATCACGGGTGATTTTGTAAAAGGTACCGGTACAGCTTTCAGCTTCAACTTGAATACACCTGCCGCTGGTTGGTACAAGCTAGTGGATTGGACTGGGACCAGTCTGTTTGCAAATTCGGACTTCACAGCACCAACGCTATCGGGTTTTACTTCCAACTTCGTCGTAGATTCAGCGACATCGGCACTCTATCTACAGTTGGTTTCAAGCGGCCCGCCACAATGGACCGGGGCCAGTAGCAATTGGAG
>JANODQ010000392.1:0-2927 GCA_031412775.1 Pirellulaceae bacterium
CGTGGACTACTGCCGCAAGGAAAAGAGACAATCGCTGTGGTACCGATGCGTGGGTCAGGAACGGATTCATCAAGCTGGACGTAGAAGTCGAGATGCTGACTGCCTTGGTAACTATACAGAGCTGATCCGGAGCTTACTAACGTGCCTGCCCATGTCTTTCGCGGGGTGGCAGGTAACGCGAAAGTCACCTTCATTAGATAAGCATTTTCAGAAGCCTTTTCCATCGCGCTGGATACATATCCAGATTCCCAATCGGCAACAGGAATTTCAATTCGCCATTGTTTGCGATCGGGGCCAACATCGGCGATACGAAATAATGTGTCTCCTAATTTGACCGGACGGCTCTCAAGCTGGCTTTCAAGGTCCCAGGCGATTACCGTTCCCGAAATTGGACTTCGAAGTTCCAGTCGTTGCTGTTCCTTTAGGATTAATTCGCGTTGAGTTAGCAAACTTTCTTGTTTCTTCTCAAGCTCTTTGATCTCTCCTGCGATCTGGCCACCAAGCAAGATCGATTTCTCGTCGTTTGATTGGAGCTGATTAATGGTAACGTTAAAGCCGGACTTCATTTCCTCTACAAGTTCTATTTCGGTGTCAATGCGATTGAGTTCGATTCGCAGTGCAGGAGAATTGATACGTGCAATGATTTGATCCTGCAGAACTTGCTCGCCATCCTTCACGAAAATGGACTCGATATAACCATCTGCGGGTGCGAATAGAAATCGTTGCGTTGTAGGTTGAAGCGTTCCTAAGCCTCTAATGTTTAGCTCCGAATTCGATAAAAAATAAGCGAGAGCGGCGATACATGTGCAAAGCCAAATGACTTGCTTGAAACGTCCATTCCAGACCTGTGACCGATCGAAAAACTTACGGACGCTTGCTGGAACTTGTACAGTTCGCTGATTATGCGTCCACGCATCTGAAAGGCGGGGAACGACATCAGCAATAATCGACGCAGCGCTATAGTATCGGTCTGAGTCCGCCCATTGAACGATGAGCAACTCTTGATTCGCAGGCGGATTTAATCTGGAATCATTTCTATTCACATCATCGGATGAACTTAAAATGGGTATCGCAATAGCGGAGGCCATCTCATGTTGCTTCGCAAGATTCGCGAGCGTTTCATTTGGGTTTGGCGACATCATGATGGATTTCGCTGCGGCAATTAATTCATGAACAACGGGCGAGCTGGTATTGACTAGCGTTGCGTTGCTAATCGCAATAACTGAAACATTTTGCTGAACCCGAGCACCGCTCCTGCTAATGCTCCTTACCAGTGAGACTCGATCCGCGTCCAGCAATGCCCGAACCCCGTTGACGAATACCCTTGACGCTGCTGTCTGATTCTCGCTAGCGACTATTTCGTTTGCGATTGCTCGCAGTGGACCGCGCAAGCTTTCCCATCGCTGCGTGGGTTCATTCAATTGAAAAGAGTTAGCGATTTCGGAGAAGGCACTCAGCATCTCGGCGATTCCAGCATCAGCCGCCGCCGGAATGGATGCCGGTAATCGGATAATAATTCCGCCGGAGGTCCAACCGATCGATCTTAAGCTGATACCTATCCATGCACCACTGAGATCTCTTTGACTGATTTGAACGGGAAGCACCGGCGAGTGCTTTTTGAGTTCGTTCGAAAGCCATCCACAACAATCAACCGGGGATTCCTCGCCCTCGAATGCTAGAACGTGCCATTTTGATTCTGACGATGCGTGAACGACCCACGAAACGGAACTTCCAACTACATGGTTCAGTCGACAAAGTAGCTCTGAATAGAACTTCGAAGGTTGGATATCGAGTTTGGACAAGCGATCGAGCTCATTTAAAAGCTTATCAACTTGGGCAATTTCGCTAGGGCTACTCAGATTATCCATATTACCAAGGTTGCGTTATCGTTACACATAGTTGAAACTCGGTCAAAGGTGATCAAAATGACTACGGCAATTTAATCGTCACGATAAGAATAATCTGCACGACCGTAACGATCGATACCGAATTTAAACATCAGGAATTGTAAGCGTAACGCAATTTCAGTTTGTTGTGCATACAAGATCATTCGCAGGGAAAAATCAATGAATAAAGCGAGGACGATCAGTTTTGTCCTCGTCGTGTTACACGCATCAATCACGGGCTGCCATGCCCACTCGAAGCGGATGCCTTTTTGTGCTGATTCGAAAAAGCTGAACTGTCCTTGTGTTGAATCCACGGTTCCCTCTTCCGGAGCAACACAACTAACAACGTGCGACCCACTTTTAAGATGTGATTACTCGAACGCTAACCAGATAGGCAGTTCGCCACTGGATATCGATCTCACATCTCTGACCCCCACGGATACGATCGAGCTTACGTTACAACAGTCTATAAAAATTGCACTTCAGAACTCGAGAGTCATGCGAGATTTGGGTGGGACTGTTCTGCGATCGCCGCAGGTGTTAATTACGCGTAACGATCCCGCTTTGGCATTTACTGATCCACGCTTCGGTGAAGAAGCAGCCCTTTCCGAGTTCGATGCAACCTTTGAAACTTCCGCGTTCTTTGAGAATAACGATCGTAGGCTTAACAATCGCTTTTTCGGTAATCAAGGATTCTTTCGTCAGGACCTTCACAATTACTCCGCAGCAATTCGCAAGCGATCGGCAACCGGCGGTCTGATGAGTGTGAGAAATCTTACAACGTATGACAGCAACAACCAGTTGTCGAATGCTATCGGTGCGTCTTCTTTCGATCAAATACTAGAATCCGAAGTTCGGCAGCCCTTACTACAAGGTGCGGGTACTCAATTCAATCGCATCGCTGGCCCCGGAGCACGACCTGGTCAAATCAACGGAGTGTTAATCGGTCGCATACGAACCGATATCGCGCTGACCGATTTTGATCGAGGAGTTCGTGATCTCGTTGCGGATGTGGAGAACGCTTACTGGGATTTGCATTTT
>JANODQ010000393.1:0-3412 GCA_031412775.1 Pirellulaceae bacterium
GCAATCGTCCCAGTGTTTGTCCAATCCTGTTTCACCCAAAGCGACCACCCGGGCCTCCTGCACCATCGCGCGGATCTTCTTCCAGTCTTCATCAGAAGCTTGGTGTGCATAGTTTGGGTGCACGCCAACACTCGCATATACTTGCGGGCTAGAACGGATTGCGTTGGCTATATCGATACTCATTCTGCTTGACGAGGCAGTCGTTCCGACGCAAAGGATTCTTTCTACCCGCGCGTTGGATGCCAGCTTGAGTATCTCTTCCAAATTGAGTTGAATCGCTTCGTCGGCTAAATGGGCATGCGTATCGAAAAACATGAGTTAGATTGAAAAGAAGAAGCGAGTAATGTGATAGAAGACGGGAGCAGAAAAACAAATCGTATCAATTCGATCCAGCACTCCTGCATGACCGAGCACCAAGGTACCATAATCTTGAACATTCCGATTTCGCTTTATGGCCGACATCGTCATGCCGCCAGCAAATCCAACGAACGCAATGATGATGCTAATAAGAGCTGCTTCTCCCATCTGAAACGGTGTGACTTTATAAAGCACCGCACCTACTAAGCCTGCCGACAATGACCCTCCGATGCAGCCTTCCCAAGTGCGAGAGGGACTGATTTCTTTGGCGACCACATGCTTGCCCGCAATCTGTCCCCAAGACCACTGCAACACATCCGCGACTTGTGAAATTAAGATAAAGAAAAACACCAATCCCTCGCTGCTACCAGTCCAACGATTATGTGAAGAATCGGCGAGGTCCAAATCGAGCAGTGCTGGCACGTGCGAAAGTGCGTACACACAAATTAGCAATCCACTCGTGATCTGTGCTGACCGCTCTAAAAATCTCTTATGATCCCCCGCCATTGCAATACGTGCTGGAATGAACAGCGATGCATACACCGGAATCATGATGCTATAGACCCCATAGAAATCGACAGGCTCTCCCGATTTCCATTCCCAATTCGTTTCACCCAAACCAATCAAAACGTATTGAAGCGGCGTAAAGACAACGAGGCTCCAAAACAATGCTCGATGGTCGCCACGTCGCGTTGGCGTCATGGTGATGAATTCGCGAAACGCCCAAAACGAAATCAAGCCAAACAAGATGATGATTCCGATTCGATGAACAACTAATCCAAAGACAACAAATAAACAAATCGTCCACCACGCTCGAAGCCGAAGCACAAATCGCTGAAGCTGAGCTGGGTTGAACGAAGAATTTGGCTGCCGAGTGAGATATCGAGCAATCGCGGTCGTTATTCCAAGGGCAATCACCACCGAGCTAAACAGGATGAGAAGTGGATAGCTGATCGCATTTCTCGAAATCTGCCTAGGTCGTTTTAGTATGGTACCGCTTACGTTGGCAACAGATTTTGAATTGTTATCGGGAACAACTTCATTGGAAGGTTGAGCGTTGACTGCAGTAGTGCCCTGCAATTCCGGTTCTGGCGTGGGAGCAACCGCTTGGGGTTCGACGGACTTGGCTTCAACGGTTGTGGCTTCAACGGTTAGGACTTCAACATTTGGGATTTCAGTTGCAGGGGCTTCAATGACAGCGGCTTCCGCCGCCGTAATCGCTGCTGGTTCCTTCTGAGCGTAAGCCTCCAGGCTGCTTGAACCAAGCAGGTAAAATGCAAAAACGATGGCGAGGTGCCTTAACATCAAATCTACTTTTCGTCCCATTGCGAAAGAATTCAGCTTTCCCAGAGCTTGGAATAGTAACCTGTTCCCCGCAAGACGGAAGAGCGAGTGCCTAAATGATTTCTTCGGATGATTTTATCCACGCCCTACAATCTAACTAATCGGGACGATTCTTCGCGAAATAAATACATTTCGAATCTGCAAATTTGCAGCCGATAAAGTCAGCGGGACAATCTTCTTGGCTAATCCAAAGCAGTTGGACGTCCTGATTTCCGACCAAGTACCCGATGGAGTGGACCCCTTGAGCGACCCAGATGTATTCTTGCTTCAAGAAGTTGAATCGGCGTCACCGGCAAAACTACGCTTTCTTTTGATTCGCAAGGCAGTCGGACTTTGCCAAATTTGTGCGGACATGTGGCAAGAAAAGCGATATGAAGAAGCCGCATCGTGGATGATTCGAGTCCGCGACATTCTGGGTGAGCTACTAGATGGGGTTACCGACCGTAGCAATCCAGCTGCGACTGGAGTCGTTGATCTGTACATATATTTGCTAAAGACGGTGCTGATAGCCGAGCAATCGTATGACGTGGCCGCTTTAAGGGCAGTAACGGAAGTCCTTGTAATCGAACTCGAAACCTGGAATAGCTTCGTGCGACTCGAGTCTGGTGGAAGTTTGTCGCAAGGGATAGGTTCGCAACATGCTGCCGAGTCAACTATCGATGGATGCTTGTCGATGCTCAACCTCTACGCCTAAACAAATCGGCCGATTCGCTTAAGCCGCTATAATATTGTGGATGTTTACCAACGACAAATTCGTTTTAACCCTGAATTCTTACTGGCGTCGGGAATTCGATCACGAATTTCGTGCCTCGGCCAAGTTCGCTTTGAACAGCAATTCGCCCTCCGTGAGATTCAATAATTTTTCTTGCCGTCGGTAGCCCAAGCCCCGAGCCACCGTTCTTAGTTGAATAGAATGGTTCAAACATTTTCAACGCGGTCGTCTCTTCCATGCCGACTCCGGTGTCAATTAAATCGATCGCCACTCCACCGGATATGCCGTAAGTTCTCGCGATCAGTTGCCCTTCTCCGGGCATCGATTCCAAAGCGTTTTTCACTAAGTTGATTAATGCAGATTGAAGAGAATCTTTGTGAAGCAAGATACTCGGTAAATCCGGATCTAAATACCGCACGATATCTATTAATTGCTTCTGCGCTTGTGCTTGGAACATATCAAGAACGATCGAGACCTGCTCGTTCAAACTACCCGGCGTCATATCTAAATCACGCAGTTTTGCGAACTTGAGAAAATCGCGTAGAAGAGTTTCCATCCGCTCGCACTGCTGGCGTATCATGTCGACCTTCGAAGTTGCTCTACGAACGCCGGCCCATTCGCTCTCCTCTAGTTCTTCGGCAAGCAGATCCACGTTCATATGAATCACCGAGAGCGGGTTCTTTATTTCATGTGCCAGTGAACCCGCCAACTCGGCTAGCTCATGAAACTGCCGACGAAGGTCAGCCTCGCTGATGAAGGAAGATTCCATAGACCACAGATCACGATCGTTAGCTGTAGCAGTCGCCCTCTCACAAGCGACTACCGAACTCGTTGCTTCATAAACTACTCTGGTAGTTTATTCGTCGCCACAACCGGAAGCGGTCCAGTAAGAGCCTTCATAAACTCGACTAAGTCAGCCTTGTCTTGTGCGGAAAGGTCAAGCTTTTGAATCTTGTTGCTGAGGTTTGGATTCGGGTGTCCTCCTTTTGCGTACCATTC
>JANODQ010000394.1:0-1848 GCA_031412775.1 Pirellulaceae bacterium
GGACTGATCGGCTCCGTAGCCTTGTTGAAGGCTGATAAATTGGATGCCGTCAAGCTCCGAAAGCGGCTCATAGAGGGACAAAGGAAAGGATCGAAAGATGTCCGCTTGGTGATCTTTGTTTCCTTGCCAAACCAGTCCAACTTTGCGTTTCGACCTAGGAAGCCGACCGAGCCATCCTGACCAGTACTGCATCAAGCTTGAGGATGCTTTTAGGTAAGCATTCGACATAGGTATCGTATCGGTGGTTGTGTGCAAAACATCAGCGACATCTAGCAGCGAACAGTGATAATCAAAGGGATGTTCGATGGGAAGTGAATTGGGAACATAGCGATCGATACCCAGTGCTGCCTTGTTCTCGCTTAGTGCGAAAATTGCCATCAGGGCGGGCTGTGCATGAACGATTGTTTTCGCACCGCGGTCATGAAGGACTTTTGCGAAGCGAATGAACTGCAACGTGTCGCCTAGGCCTTGCTCGGCGTAGAGCAGGATCGTTTTGCCTTGCAAATCTTCGCCTTGCCACTTCGGTTGCGAGTAAGCATACCGAGCGGCCTCCGGACATCGCCAACGCCATCGATATTCGTTCCATCCATTTTCGAAGTCCCCCTTCAAAAGAGAAATGACACCGATGTTTCTGTGTGTCTCGGGCTCGTCGGGAGAGAGCTTCATCGCCTTGGAGTAGCTTTGAAGTGCGAGTTCTAGGTTTCCCGACCAAGCATGAAATGTTCCGCGATTTTTGTATGCGTTGACATAATTCGGGTTTTGAACGAGAGCTTTCTGAAAGGCTTTCTCAGCATCCTCTGGCCGCAACGCATATCGCAGCGAATTGCCCATGTTGTTCCAAGCGATTGGAAAGTTCGGCTGAATGGCAATCGCTTTTTCATAGGCCGTAATAGCTTCGTGATATCGTCGCTGATCATGCAAGGCGATCCCGAGATAGCACCATGCGTTGGCGTTCTTGGGAACTTGATCTAGCACCTGCTGATAGGCTTGCATGGCTTGTTGGACATTTCCACTTTGGTGAATCTTCCACGCGGATTGAAGATACTCTTCGACAGTCGGCATCAACCAAACTCCATTTTTGAACAAGTCGATCGCGGGATCTTTCCGCTAAAATGAATGCCATGGAAGTATATCAACCGACTCGCAAGCTGGTACAGAGCGAACAAGTGACGCTAGTAAGCACCAATGCGGTCGGGAAAATTGAACTTGGTGGCGTGACGCAATTCGATCATTTGGGTTCGATTCAGCGTAGGTGTGCGACGAGATGGAAGTAAAAAGCCAGATAAGTAACCACTTCGATGGAAATTTGGACATTTTTTTCGTTTCAAGGATTGTTGCCCGCGGAAGCAATTACAATTTCAACATCTTCCCTGCCTTAAAAACCTCTCCATAACTTTCTTCAGCGTTCACAAGCTGACGACTTCCCATCCCTTTTTTGAAAAAGAGTTCTCATGTCAAGAATTACTGTGTCTCTTGTTGCACTCATAGTTGCCGTTTTTAGCGCACCGGTTTCCGCTGCGATCATCCTTACAAGCTCAGCTACCTTTCTTCCACTCGTTCAACCTGGGGCGTATCTGAATAACTTTTCCACCGGTGGCAATGGTGGGGCTGCGGCTGTTCCTAGTTTAGCATTCTCTGGTTCAGGCTTTTCCTATACGGTAACTGCTGACGCTAGTGGTTTATATGCGGACAACTTGACCGTTGGGAACTGGGCAGCCATTGATCCAGTCGTAATTACTTTCACCGGTAATCCCGTGACGGCCATTGGCGGTAACTTCTTCTTCACGGACATTGATGGTAACTTTATAGACAATCCCCCGCCCCCCCCGATTTCGATCCAACTTAGCG
>JANODQ010000395.1:0-25012 GCA_031412775.1 Pirellulaceae bacterium
GGTAAAAAGGCTCCGACAAACCCGTGGGGTGGTGCGACGCTCGAATGGGTATGTTCTTCACCGCCGCCACATGATAACTTTTCGAAGCCGCCAGTCGTTGGTGATCCGTATGACTTCCGTGGCTTGGAGTATGATGCTCGCGAAGGTGGGTATGTTCGGCGGAAGTAAAACTGGTTAAAAACTAAAATCCACAAGCGGATGATTCTGAGAGGAGTCATCCGCTTTTTGGCGTAGAGAATCGGAAAGATTTAGAAAAGACAGGAAGACATGAGCGATATTACCATCCCATCTAGTGAGCACGCTGACGATCATTCGCATGATCACCCAGCTTGGTTAGCCCACCATTTCGATGATGCCGAGCAACAGTTCGACTCGGGCAAGCTGGGAATGTGGTTGTTCCTTGTCACGGAAGTGCTATTCTTCAGCGGGATGTTTGTTGCTTATTCGCTGTTTCGTAGTCTTCACCCAGAAGTCTTTGTGTATGCGAGTCAGTTTTTAAACGCGAAGCTCGGTGCGATCAACACTGGCGTTCTGCTATTTAGTTCATTGACAATGGCATGGGCCGTTCGAGCAGCACAGCTTTCGCAGCAAAAGATTCTTGTATCGATGCTCGCAATGACACTCAGTTGTGCGGCGATGTTTTTGGGTGTAAAAGCCGTGGAGTACACGCACAAGTGGGATCTCGGATTGCTGCCTGCGGGGATGTATATCACTCAAGGTGTTGCTGAGCCACATCATGGCAACTGGTTGCAAATTCTTTGCATCCCTGCCGCAGTACTTGCTGTTATTTTTGCCGGTTGGTATTTGTTTGCGTTGGTTGGACGGAATCGATTTCAACTTCAGATTGCAGGTCCGCTGTTGGTTGCAGCTCTATGTTTCTTTGGCGGTGTACAGCTTGGTGTTTTCCTGGAATCCGGCGAGTCTCACGGTGATGCACATGTTTCTGGGCATGGCGCTTCGCACAGCGATCATCACGCGGGTGTGGGTGTTCATGATCACGCAGCAGATGCAGTAATTGTTGATCACATGGTAGCCACTTCGATTCCTGGACAAGCCTTCCCAAGCGAGGTGTTTGTGGATCCTAAACGAGTTGGGATTGATGAGCCAGAGGTTAATCAGCGCGGTAGAGCTGGGATATTCTTCGGTATTTACTACATGATGACGGGCATTCACGCCGTTCACATTTTGGGCGGGATGGCAGTAATTACCTGGCTTATTGTCAAGGCCGCTCGTCATGAGTTTCATTCCAAGTACTTCGGGCCTGTCGACAACGTTGGGCTGTATTGGCACTTGGTGGACTTCATTTGGATTTTCTTGTTCCCATTGTTGTATTTGATTAGATAGACATGTCAAAATCTGTCGCACGTGTTGTTGCTCATGCATGATGGTTATGTGCGAGCTTGTGTGGTAGGGTGGCGTGTGCTGGTTGGTGTACCTGTAGGTTTGGAATTAAGAGAGAATTATGGCTCATACATCTGTTGGTGCGGCTGCCGAAATTAATTCACATAGCGGCGGTCATGGTCACGGAGATGGTGAATTTGCTCACCCGGCTTCATTAACCATGCTGTTTTCGGTTTTCTTTACGTTGCTTGCATTGACTATATTGACCGTTTGGCAGTCGACATTGGACATTGGGGCTGCGGAAATTTGGGTTACGATGGGGATTGCCACTTTCAAAGCGGGGTTAGTCATTCTGTTTTTTATGCACTTGCTTTGGGACAAACCGCTTAACGCGATTGTCTTCCTGAGCTCCATTATCTTCGTAGCACTCTTTTTAGGGTTTACGTTGATGGATGCTCAGGGATACCATTCTCAGATCGAAATCAAGGACACATTGGAGGCTTCCTTGCCTCCGGCGCCCGCAGCTGCTCCCGTAGTGCCAAGCATGCCAACCACGTGATTCGGCGATACAAAGCAGTCATTTTTGATTTAGACGGGACGTTGCTCGATACGCTAGCCGATATTTCGGCAGCGGCCAACCGAGTGCTGGAATCTCTTGGTCGTGAGCCATATTCGCTAGACTCGTTTCGTACGCTCGTCGGCGATGGCGTCGCTGTTTTATTTCAAAGGGCGATGCCAGAGGTGATTGATGATGCCTCGCTGCTTGCCACAGCGATGGATCGCTTTCAAGAGTTTTATGCTGAAGAGTGGCATAAACTGTCCAAACCCTACGACGGGATTGAGGACTTGCTTTTTTGGTTACAGGGCCAGCCTTTAACTGTATCGATTTTATCGAATAAGCCGGATCAGTTCACGAAACTGTGCGTGTCCCACTTCTTACCGAAGTTTAGTTTTGCTCACGTGGATGGGCAAAGGGTAGGAATTCCTAGGAAACCGGATCCGGCAGGTGTACACATGATCGCATCCGATTTGAACATCTCTACGGGAGATATCGCTTATGTCGGTGATACCAACACCGACATGGAAACTGCGGTTTCGTCTGGTTGTTATGCGATTGGAGTATCGTGGGGATTCCGTTCCATAGAGGAACTGAAGCAAAGCGGTGCTGCGGTGATTGTTGATCATCCTAGTCAGATCGCTGACCTTCTCCGTTAATTGGATTTTGAGTGATCCAATCATTCCGTTTCGCACAGGTTCCGACAGTCCTGTATACGAGAACGGTTTCTCACACGATGGTGTTGTCCTGAAGGCCATTCCGATAGAAGCTCCTTGTGAGCCACGGTGTCATTTATGAGTGCAGCCAATCCAATCGCACGAACCGCCGAACAGACCAAAATGGACGAGTTTGACGTTATCAAGAGACGTATTCATTCGCGGTTGGTAGACAAGCTGGATTTGAGCCGCGTCGGCGACATGAAGGGTGATGCGCTGAAGCGCGAGATCCGTTTGGTCGTCGAGCATCTCTGCGATGCGGAGAATACGCTACTCAATCGATCGGAACGCGAAAGAATCGTCAGCGAAGTGCTGGACGAGACTTTTGGTTTAGGACCGCTCGAGTTCTTGTTAAAAGATCCAACCATCAGCGACATTCTGATCAATGGTCCCAAGCATATTTTCGTGGAACGTCGCGGCAAGCTTACCAAGACGGACGTCGAGTTTCGTGATAACGCTCACTTGATGCAAATCATCGATCGGATTGTGTCGCGAGTTGGTCGTCGAGTCGACGAAACTTGCCCGATGGTCGATGCGCGACTAGAAGATGGTTCACGGGTCAACGCTATTATTCCGCCGCTTGCATTGGATGGCGCTGCGGTTTCGATTCGTCGGTTCGGCTCGAATCCATTGAAGCTAGAAGACTTGTTGGGCTTCAAAGCATTTACACCTGAGATGGTGATGCTGATGGAAGGTTGTATTAAAGCTCGACTGAATATGATCATCTGCGGTGGTACAGGTTCCGGGAAAACAACTTTGCTCAACACGCTGAGCAGCTTTATCCAGAACGATCAACGGATCGTAACGATTGAGGATGCTGCCGAGTTGCAGTTGCAACAAGAACACGTTGTAAGACTGGAGACTCGTCCGGCAAATATTGAAGGAACAGGACGAATCACTGCGACTGATTTGGTAAAAAACGCGCTGCGGATGCGTCCCGAGCGAATCATTATCGGTGAGTGTCGTGGTGGAGAGACGCTAGACATGTTGCAAGCGATGAATACGGGTCACGACGGTTCCATGACAACCATTCACGCCAATACGCCTCGAGACGGAATCGCGCGACTAGAAACTCTAGTAATGATGTCCGGATTTGATTTGCCCGTGAAAGCGATTCGTCAGCAAGTGGCGGGTGCGGTGGATGTGATTGTTCAGGCGAGTCGATTGCAAGGTGGTCCGCGTCGCGTGACGCACATTACCGAGATTGTTGGAATGGAGCAGGACACGGTTGTGATGCAGGACATCTATCGCTACATCCAAGAAGGGGTAGATGAAACAGGAAAGGCGCACGGCTATTTCGAATGCACGGGCGTACGTCCTGGATTTATGTCTCGACTTGAGTCGGCCGGTATTCGACTGCCAGCGAGTGCGTTTCGTCAACGAATCATGATGAAAGCGTAACAGGAGAGCTCCACTATGAATATTCTCGTTTTGGTTATTGGCGCTTCGGTCGGAGTGTTGGTAGCTGCGTTGGTCAGCTTCGCCTCGGTCTTGCTTCAAAAAGACGACGATTTTTTGGCTGAGAATCGTTTGGATATGCTCACGTCTGCTTCGTCGCGTAATGGCAAAGGCAAGGCTGCTGAAGCGACATTGCTTAGTCAACCGCTTGGCGATGACGGGACCGCTTTCGAGAATCTACTCGAGAACACTCTTGGGTTACAGAGAATGTTGGACCAAGCGGATGTCGGCATCACACCGACGAAATTAGTCGGAGCATCTTTGGGAGCGGGTGCGTTGGTCTTCACGGGAATCATGTTCTCGGGGGCGCCTATGTTATTCGCCCCGATTGCGGGTTTGGTTTGCTTGCTCGCGCCTTACTTTTATTTGAACTACAAGCGTGGTCAACGCATGACAAAGTTCAATCAGCAATTGCCCGAAGCCTTGGAGTTACTAAGCCGTTCGCTTCGTGCGGGTCACTCGCTGGGCGCTGGGTTTGGACTGGTTGCTTCCGAAATGCCACATCCAATTCGACGAGAATTCGGTCGATGTTTCGAAGAGCAAAACTTCGGCATTTCGCTTGAGGAATCCTTGAACGCGATGACAGTGCGGATACCGAACATGGACCTTCGGTTTTTAGCCACCGCTATCATCTTGCAACGTCAGACGGGTGGAGATTTAGCGGAGATTCTGGACAAGATTAGTCGGCTCATACGCGAGCGATTCAAGCTAGCGGGCACGATCCAAGCGCTCACTGGTGAAGGCCGTCTGTCGGGTGTTGTGTTGATGTCGCTTCCTCCGGGGCTATTCGTTGTTATGTACTTTTTGAACCGCGAATACATCATGTCACTTTTTAAAGATGACATGGGTCGGTGGTTGTTGGGTGGAACCATCGTTATGCAGCTTATCGGTGCATTGGTGATTCGGAAAATTGTGGATATCAAGGTTTAAGGAGCTAGGATGTTTATCGCCGCAATCACTTACGCGATGGTCCTGCCTATCGCTGCGTTCCTTGCTGTTGCATGTATCGCGTGGATGGTCATGGATTTGACCGGTGGCAAGTCCGAGAATGTGGAACAGAGATTAGATATGCTGAGCGATTCGCGCAATCGCCAACGGCAGAAACAGGGTAACAAAACGAGCATGGAAAAGCTCTCAAAAGTAATCGAGGATGTCGCGCCCACTCTTTCGAAACCACTGACACCACAGACTCAATTAGAAGCATCGAAGCTAAATGCGAGATTGGTAGAAGCAGGCTTCAGAAATGAATCCGCGTGGATGACGTTCTTGTCCATTAAAGTGATTGTTGCATTGACCGTACTTGTCTTGACCGGTGGGATTGGCGTTTTTCTTGGCGGTTTCGATAATGGTGTTTTACTGAAGGCCGTTCTGGGTGGCGGAATTGGGTTTTACGCACCCGAACTCGTGTTGAACTATCTTGTAAGCAAGCGAAAGAAGGCATTGTTTCTCGGTCTTCCCGATGCGCTCGATTTGCTGGTGGTTTGCGTAGAGGCTGGCTTAGGTTTGGACCAAGCTTTCCGGAAGGTTGCTGAAGAGATGCGTAGTGCTTACCGAGTTCTCTCTGAGGAACTCTCGCTTAGCAATCTCCATTTGCAAATGGGACGAGCTCGTAATGAAGTCCTACAAGACCTTGGTAATCGCACCGGGGTCGACGATCTTCGCTCGCTCGCATCCTTGCTGATTCAAGCGGACAAGTTTGGATCGAGCGTTGCTCAAGCGTTGCGTGTACAGAGCGATTCCATGCGTGTTCGTCGGCAACAGATTGCAGAAGAAAAAGCAGCAAAGACTGCTGTCAAGCTTATTATTCCGTTGGTAGTGTTCATCTTTCCGGGCGTTTTCGTGGTGCTGGTCGGACCGGCGGCCATTCAAATGGTGACGGAAATGTTCCCTGCTATGCAAGGTAAGTAGTATTCGCAAGTATTTTTTTAGAAGATCTTTTTAATCCTGCGATGAGTTTGCAATTTCACGTTGGAAAATGCTCGTAATTTTGTTGCGGGAAATATTTGGTCGAAGCAAATATCCGTTTCGCTGGTTGCTAAACAGCCGCTCCGTTTGATAGACTCGGTGGGTTCTCTCGTTCCACGCTCATGGAGGTATCAACCGTGAATCAACGACCATTTGTACACTTGCATTGCCACAGCCATTACAGCCTCCTAGATGGTGCTAGCCCGATCGGCAAACTGGTCAAGCGAGCTAAGTCGCACGGGATGAATGCTTTAGCAATTACCGACCACGGTAACCTTCACGGTGCTCTGGAGTTCTACCGCAAGGCGAAAGAAGCTGATATCAACCCGATCGTTGGTTATGAGGCATACGTCGCTCCAGGAAGTCGTTATGAACGCGATGCGTCCTCATCTAAAGAGGCCTCCTACCATTTGACACTTCTCGCGCAGAATCGAACTGGCTTTAACAACTTGGTAAAGCTGGCTTCAAAGGCTTCTCTGGAAGGCTTTTATTTTAAGCCGCGAATCGATAAAGAAATCCTTGCCGAGTTTAACGAAGGGATCATCTGCTTGAGCGGTTGCGTTTCGAGCGAGTTTTCGCGAGCGATTCTGAATGGGACTTGCCCTGAAGAAGGGATGCAGAACGCTATCGGTGTTGCGCAGTGGTTCCAAAAAACATTTAAGGAACGCTTCTTTATCGAAGTCATGAATAATGGGGTCGAGATTCAGCGGCAGCAACTCTTGGGAGCTGTCGATGTAGCGAATCGTATCGGTGTTCCGGTTGTCGCAACGAGTGATGCTCACTACGTTGATAAAGAAGATGCGCGCAGCCAGGACGTTCTTCTGTGTATTAGCACCGGGCGTTTTGTTACCGACAAGAACCGCATGAAGATGGAAGGCGATCAGTTCTATCTTAGGTCGCAGGAAGAGATGTATTCGCATTTCCCAGGGATGGAGGACGCGGTAGCTCGATCACAGCAGATTGCAGATACGGTTCACATCGACTTGGAACTCGGTAAGCGTAATTTTCCATCGTTTGCGATTCCCGATTCTAGAAGTCCCGATGATTACTTGCGTGATCTATGTGTTATGGGGCTCAAGGAACGATATGCAGGGAATGAAGAAATGCTTCCCAATGACGAGCTATCGCAGATCGTTCAAGATCGTTTGAATCGCGAGCTTGGTGTAATTGCGAAGCTTGGTTTTTCGAACTACTTCTTGATCGTTTGGGACTTTGTGCGGCATTCGCGTGAGATAGGTGTTCTTGCGACGGCAAGAGGAAGTGGTGTCGGTGCGATTGTTTGCTTTGCGACTTACATGTCGCACGTCTGTCCAATCAAATATGACTTGCTGTTCGAACGCTTCTTGGATGAGAGCCGCTTAGAAGCGCCTGATATCGACATTGACTTTGACCAAGAGCGTCGTGGCGAAATTATTCGTTACGTAAAAGACAAATACGGTGAAGCCAACGTAGCTCAGATCGGCACCTTCGGAACCATGAAGGCAAAGGCAGCGATCAAGGACGTTGGACGAGCTCTTGGAATCCCGCTCAGTCGCGTTGGGCAAGTCACTGCGATGATCCCGGACGATCCTAAGATTACGGTAGCGGACGCCCTTATTCAAAGCGCGGACTTAAAAGCATTTTACGACAACGATCACGAGATTCGTGAGCTTTTAGATTTCGCTCAAAAGCTCGAGGGGACTGCACGTAACATCGGTACGCATGCCGCTGCTGTGGTTATTGCGCCGCTGCCGCTAACGGAGTACGTTCCACTTTCACGGGTTACTGGCAAAGACGATGTGATCACGCAGTGGTCGATGGGAGATGTCGAGTCGGCGGGCTTGCTGAAGATGGATTTTTTGGGCTTGAAGAACTTGACGATCCTATCCAAAGCCGTAGAGATCATTAAGCAGACGACCGGCGAGCTCATTGACCCACTGAAGTTTCCGCTCGATTGCCCGAAGACGTACGCTTTGCTTCAACGTGGCGAAACAAAAGGTGTCTTTCAGTTGGAAAGTGGCGGTATTCGCGATCTTCTCCAGCGGATGAAACCTGATTGTTTCAGTGATATTATTGCGACCAATGCCTTGTATCGACCGGGACCGCTTGAGGGTGGCATGGTCGATGATTACGTCGCAGTGAAGCACAAGCGAAAGGCAGCTCACTACATCCATCCAGTCCTGGAAGAGATTCTCGGTGAGACCAACGGAGTGATGGTTTACCAAGAACAGGTCATGCGTATCTTGAATCGACTTGGAGGAATCGAGTTAGCAAAAGCTTACACGTGCATTAAAGCAATTAGCAAGAAAAAGGAAGAATTGATCGCAGCGAACGAAGAGAAATTTCTTGCGGGCTCGGCCGAAAAAGGACTCAAAAAGAGTGAGGCTCAAGACTTCTGGAACATGATCTTGAAATTCGCTGGCTACGGTTTCAATAAGAGCCACTCAACAGCCTACGCGTTGATCGCTTATCAAACGGCTTACTTGAAGACACATTATTCGGTCGAGTTCATGGCTGCATTGCTGACCGGTGATATTGATGGTCGAAATTTCAAACGCAAGGATTCGTTGGTTGAACACTTGGAAGACTGTCAACGGATGGGAGTTGAAGTCTTGCGGCCAAGCATCCAAACCAGTGGGCCTCAGTTCGGTGCGATTGATGGAAAGATTAGCTTTGGATTGACTGCCATCAAGGGCTGCGGCGGGTCGGCTGCAGCAGCGATCGTTGCCGAGCGACAGAAGGCTGGGCCGTTCCGAGATATCTTTGACTTTTGCGATCGAATTGACTCGAAAGAATGCAATAAATCGACGATTGAAACTTTGATCAAAAGCGGAGCCATGGATTGTTTTGGTGCCAAGCGATCGCAATTGCTTGCCGTTATGGAGAAAGCAATTCAAAGCGGGCAAGCAAAACTAAAAGACCGAAAGTCCGGCCAAAAGAGCCTCTTTGACGATTTCGATGATGATACTTCCGAAGCCGTCGTCGATCCAACCATGGGTCTTCCGAACATTCCGGAAATGAATGAAAAGGAGTTGCTGATATTCGAGAAAGAAGTTCTCGGTTACTACTTGTCTGCCCATCCACTCTCCGAATACGAAGCGACCCTAAGAGCGATTTGCTCCCACACGACAGTTGCTTTGAAGGACTGCAAAAATCGCGAAGAAGTTTTGGTTGGGGGAATGATCGGATCGATCAAGCTGGCCTATACGAAGAATGGTAAACCGGGTGCTCCAACCAAGTATGCCAACTTTGATTTAGAAGATGTCGATGGTGCTGTTCGTTGCATCATGTGGCCAGACGGTTTCGCACAGCATGGTGACAAAATTCAAGCCGACGCGGTTGTGCTGATCCGTTGCACCGTCGATAAGCGAGGCGACGAAAATGAGGAAGTGAATCTCGTGGTCAATGAGATTACGCCGATCGCTGAAGCGGACACTAAGTATACGAGCGGTCTACAGGTCTTCATGGATAGCGAGAAACATCGAGATGAAACCTTCTCAGATTTGCGTGATATCTTGCGTGGCTATCCAGGTCCTCGCGACGTGTTAGTTGCACTTCGGCTAAGCGATGGCGAGGTCATCCACGTCAAGAGCGGTAAACATCGTGTTGATATTCACCCCGAACTCCGTTCGCGACTCGACAATCTACTCGGCACCGGCGGGCACCGCTTGTTGGTAAACAAACCCAAAATGCGAGCCCCCGGGGAACGTCCGCAACGCCGTGGATCGTAGTCGATTTTCTACTTCAACTGCATTAGCGCACAGACTAGATAGTTTTTATCTAGAGCCTTAATCTTCTGGAGAAGCGTTCTGCATAGTTTGCTTGCGTTGGGAGTTACTCTAAATCGTTTCTTGGTGTGTTTTCCGATAGGAACGATTCGATCGGAACCTTGCAGTGCTTAAGAAAATTGGCGATGATTGCGTGACCGTGTTCGGTGAGGATTGATTCGGGATGGAATTGAACTCCGACTAATGGCCAGTCTCTATGTTCAATCGCCATGATCAGACCATCTTCGGTCCAAGCTGTCTTTCGGAGGCATGGCGGCAGTGATGATTGTTCAACAACAAGCGAATGGTATCGACCTGCGGTAAACGGTGAAGGAAGTCCTTGCAAAATCTTGGAGTCCTGATGGTAGACGGGGCTGCCCTGTCCATGGATCGGTGCAGGTGCGCGAACAACGCGACCTCCAAGTGCTTGTCCGATTGTTTGGTGGCCCAGGCAAACACCTAAGATAGGTATGGAGCCACCAAGCCGTCGTACAACTTCTAATGAGCAACCCGCTTCGTCGGGAGTTTTGGGGCCTGGCGAGATGACGATCCCAGCGCAGTTAAGGCTTCGAATCGCTTCGATGGTGATCGCGTCGGAACGAACCACCAAAGTCTCTTGTCCCCACTGTTGAAGATAGCGATCAAGGTTGTAGACGAAGCTATCGTAGTTATCCAAAAGCAATATCATTTACGAGCCCCACATGCTGCGATGGCTTTAACCAGTCCTGATGCCTTCGTCCATGTTTCTTCTTCTTCCATGTCGCTTTGGCTATCAGCAACAATTCCGCCCCCGACTTGCAGTTGCCACCAACCGCGACTAGCAGTGATCGTTCGTATAAGAATATTCAGATCCATCGATCCACAGTAGGGCCCGCGAGTGGTCGGTTCAAGTTCGGCAATAATCTCCATCGCTCGAACTTTAGGTGCACCGGTAATACTTCCGCCGGGGAACGTCGCGCGAATCAAATCGGTAATAGAAGCCGATTCGAGGAGTCGACCGGTTATCGAGCTTACCATATGAATGAGATAGGGATACTTTTCAATGTCGCACCATTGTGGGACTCGAATAGAATTCGGATCACAAACGCGAGACAAATCGTTGCGCAAAAGGTCGACAATCATCGTGTTCTCCGCCCGATCCTTTGCGCTCGAGGTCAACTCATCTGCAATCGATGCGTCGGCAAGAACATCGAGTTGACTGTTATTGCTTTTCTCGACGCGTCGTCGTGTACCTTTGATCGGGCGTGTTTCGACGGTGCGATCGTGAACTTGCAGGAATCGTTCCGGCGAGGCACTGATGATTTGGAACGAACCACCATCGAAGTAACCAGCGAAGGGTGCGGCGTTGACTTCGCGTAGATGGCGATAAAGAGTCGGGCTGTCGACGCTGCTGGGCTTCATCAATCGCTGAGCGAGGTTCACTTGGAAGATGTCGCCAGCATAGATGAATTCTCGAGCTTGGTCGACTGCCTTGCGAAAGCCCTCACTATCGAAGCTCCCGAGCCAACCGCCACCGAGTCGTGTTTCAAACTGGGGAGCAGTCAACCCATGGGCCATCGCTTGAAAACCAGTGGCTTGAAAACCTGTCTGTTGAAAACTTTTCGCTTGAAGGTCGGCGGTGTTCGCGGCCGTATTTACTTCTGGGCTCACCTTGGGGGGCGATAGCAAATACTGAAGCAACCATGCTATTCGTTCGGACTTGCGTCTTTCACAGGCTTCAATAGACGCATCGGGGGATGCTTCAGTTGTGGCTCTGATTAGCCCGCTGGAGAAAATCCAACCCGCTTTGGGCGACTGGTGGTCCCAAGCGATAACAAGGTCATACAGCCCTAGCATCGCGAGCGGTAAATCGAACTCGTTGTGCTTTGCCGCGGGGAATCTTTCGTAACAACGTCCGAATTCGTAGCCAAGGAAGCCCATCCATCCACCTTGAAAGGGCGGGAGACCGAGATGAATTTGAAAGTCACGATGCTCGTTGAGGGATTCAGCTATTCGGGCTAAGGGGTCCGATTTTGGCCTCGTAATACTAAAAACTTCAACCGGATCGATACCAAGGTAGCTGTAGCGACCGATCCGCGGCATCCGCAAAGCACTATCCAGTAGCGTCAGTCCAGGCAAACTCTCGAGCCGCTGCATCGCAGTGACAATATCGATTCCCGCGGGCAATTCAGCGACCAGAGGTAGCAAGGTTCAACTTTCGAAGCGTTTCTTATCAATCTGCGGTTGATCACAATGTTGGATACAATGATGATAGTCAAATCGTCCAGTGATCCGAAGGGGCTTTCGCCAGTAGATCTTTTTCGCCAGAAGATCTTGCGGTAAACCTGCCTTATACCTGTCGTAGAACTGCTTCGCTGGATACCCACCCCTCTCCCAATTATTTCATTTTGAGGTCCCGCCATGAAAAGCCTTAAACAATTCAACTCCCTTGAAACAGCCGCCGACTCGATGACAACTCCTACTGCAACGCCTGTTGCAACGCCGATTTCCAGACGCGGCTTCGTCTCGTCGGCGTCGGTGATTGCTGGCGGGGCGGCGGGTTTAGCTTTAGCGACGCGTGGATCGTTTACATCTTCGGCGATGGCTGAAGTTGTTCTTGGGCAACCCAGCGATACCCCCGCACAAGTGGCGGCCAAAGCCTCCACGACGCTTCAACCCGATGTGGCTGCGATCTCTTTCTTAAACTCGCTTAGCAAAGAGCAACGCTCGGTGGCTCATCTTTCCTACGACGACATGGCTCGCGTTCAGTGGAATTTTGTTCCAATGACAGACCGCAAGGGGCTGCCATTAAAGGACATGGACTCGGATCAGCGGGAACTAGCGATGCTTCTTTTGAAAAGCCTTGTCAGCGAATCGGGGTATCGACGCTCGGAGCTGATCATGCAGTACGAAGGCGTTCTTCGAGAGCAGGAAGGCCCCAAAAGTGCCTCGCGGCGCGATCCAGCAAAGTATCACTTTACGATCTACGGCGAACCGAGCAAGAAATCGATGTGGGCTCTCAGTATCGAAGGCCATCACTTGTCTCTGAACTTTGTATTTGATCAAGGCAAAGTCATTGATTCAACACCACAGTTTTTTGGAGCAAATCCAGCCATATTTCAATCGGACATGATGAATCGATTTGAGAAGGGCTTTCAGTTGCTTCGCGATGAAGAGCAGCTTGCATGGGATTTGCTCAACAGTCTTTCAAAAGAGCATCTCGCCAAGGCGATGATTGCTGATAAGGCTCCGAGTGAAATTGATTCCCCCGGTTCACCGCAACCAACACCAACGACGCTTCAAGGTGTACCTGTTGCAGATATGAATGAGTCGCAAAAGACAACGTTGCTTAGACTGCTCAAGGCCTACGGTGAATCAGTACCCGTTGAGATTTTCGACGAGCGAATGAAGCTGATCAAAGATGCAGGAATGGAAAAGGTCCACTTCGCTTGGTGGGGCGCTTCCAAGCCTGGGGTCGGTCATTACTACAAGGTTCAAGGTCCCACGTTCCTGGTTGAATTTATCAACGTACAAAACGATGCGATCGGTACTAAAGCGAACCATATTCATTGTGTATGGCGTGACTTGCAAGGTGACTTTAATTTGTCCGCAACTAGCTAAAAATCGTTTTTGTAGGATAGGCTATCAAGCCTGTCAGATACTCGTTCCCTTTCGACTGGCTGGATGCCGATCCTACCCCCTAATGATTAACACGCTCTTTCTCCCAGAACTCCGCGAGATGCTATCGGAAGGCAATCAGGAAGAGCTGCGCGAGTTTTGTACTGCGCTTCACCCGGCTCGTGCAGCGGAGTTCATGGAGGGGCTGGATAACGACGAGTCTTGGCGGGTGATCCAGCATGCGACTCCCACCGCGCGAGCTGAGATTTTTCAGTACTTTGAAATCGATCGCCAGCACGAGCTGCTCGCTTCGCAAGACGAAGTTGAAGTGGCATCGCTGGTCACGAATCTTCCGGCTGACGATGTCGTCGACTTGTTTCAGGAGCTTGACACATCGCGCGTTGATCAAATCTTGGCGCTTGTGCCTGCCCCCGATCGTCGCGATATCCGGCGGCTTCAAACCTTTGCCGAAGGAACCGCCGGCGCATTGATGACGACCGAGGCTGCTTGCTTGGCTGAGAATTTAACGGTTCGACAAGCATTGGAGCAATTGAGCAAGCAAGCCGAACGACTCGAGACAATCTATTACATTTACGTTATCGATTCGACGAATCATTTGCGTGGTATCGTTAAAGCAAGAAGCTTAGTCTCTGCGATCGGTCGACCGGAAACGAAGCTAGTCGACTTGATGCAAACGGACGTGGTGACCGTCAATGTCCAAGACGATCAAGAAGCCGTCGCTGAGAAAGTTGCCTTCTACAACTTGTCCGCGATCCCGGTTGTCGATGACCAACGTCACTTGGTAGGAATCATCACGCACGACGATATCATCGACGTTATGCGGCAAGAGGCGACTGAAGATGTTCAGCGTATCTCGGCGATGGAACCATTATCAGATTCCTACATGCGCACATCGTTTTTGACGCTTTCCTGGAAACGGGGAATGTGGCTAACGATTCTGTTTTTTACCGGCTTACTAACAGCCCTCGCACTGCAATATTACAATCAAGAGCTCGAAAAATTTGAGTGGTTGATTTGGTTTTTGCCTCTGATCATCAGTAGCGGTGGGAACTCGGGAAGCCAATCGGCGACGCTGATTATTTCCGGGCTGGCTGCGAAAGATCTTGACCGTAATGACGCGATGGTAATCCTCCGACGCGAAGCACTTACGGGACTTTTGCTTGGTAGTTTCTTAGGGACGATCGGCTACATCGCATCGATGATGCTTGGGCAGACCTACTTCACAGGTTTAGTCATTCCCATCACCATCCTGAGCGTCGTGACGGTCGGAACGAGTCTTGGTTCTATGTTGCCATTGATCTTACAGAAACTAGGATTAGATCCTGCGTTGATGAGCAATCCACTTATTGCAGGCATCAGCGACATTTTAGGAATCGTTATTTACTTGAACGTGGCCGTTTTGATTCTCGGGTAAATTTTTATCGATGACTACTGAACACAAGAAGTTACTGAAGGCGGCGAATAGTCTTGGAATCCCCGAAATTAAGCGTCATATCTTTCTGTGCGCTGATCCAACGAAACCCAAGTGCTGTGATCGTAAACGCGGCGAAGTGGCATGGGAGTATCTCAAAAGTCGGCTCAAGGAATTGAAGTTATCCGATTCGGGCGGAATCTTTCGAACGAAAGCCAACTGCCTTCGGATTTGCGACGGTGGTCCGATTGCTTTGGTCTACCCAGAGGGAACTTGGTACGCCGATTGTGATCCGCCTGTGCTTGAGCGAATCATTCAAGAGCACTTAATCGGTGGTGTTCCAGTTCAAGATCATCTTATCATCGCGAGCCCGCTACCCGTTGCATTTTGACAGGCGATCTAGAACCAACAGGCGATCTAAAACCGACGGGCGATTACTGCGATCAACTTTTTTCCAGTCCGAGTAATCAGCAACGTTCGAGATTTGTCTCCGACAAGCTTCATCTCTTTGCGAAGTTCCTCTGGAATAATCTGAGCATCACGAATTTTAATTTCGAGCACACCAATGTTGTTCGATCGGAGATACTGCTTCAATTTCTTTCGATCCAACGGCAGGACTTCTTCGATTGCAAACCATTGAATCAAGGGATCGCTCTGGCTGGGAGTTTCTTCAGCGAAGAAGTAACCTTGCTCGGTCCCTAGAACTTCACAGTCTCGCTCACTCGCAAGCACTAGCTGAGCACCCGCCGTTCGCACAGCCGGATCGGTATCGCCGATGAACTTCGCATTGATCGGTATTGATTCGACGATCCTGTCGAAAAGATTATGGCTCGCTTTCGAAACCTCTGTGAATGTCCAGTGATACCACTCATGTTTTACTTTCATGATCGATACTGTCGTTGTATCCGAAGGGAATCGGTCGATGTTCCACCACCAACGCTGTTGACGAACCGAATTGCCCCACGAGACGAACTGCTTACCCATTTGCTGAAACAATTGGCTTCCCGCCGGGCATCTTGAGAAGGCCGCCTCTTCCGCCTGAGTGATCGGAGCAACCTTGACGGACCCACCGCGCGATTCAGAAATCAGTCTCAGAACAATCTCCAGCGGTGGCATAAAAACCTCGGCGTTCGTCGTGCGATTGCCGCTTCCGATTGCTCCAAGTGACCGCCGATCGGGATCAATATGGATCCAATCATCGCGACTGACGATCAAAGACTCTGCAAGGTTGTTCTCGATCGAAAAATCTTCGACGTAATTGCTTCGAAGATTCGACTTGCACAGCAGGCATGCGATCGGCGAAAGATCCAACGTGCGCACCGGCCCTCGACGCCCAAGGGCAACGCTATCCGCGCCAGCTCCTGAACAAACATCGTGTACAAGATCGCCATTAGGAAAAAAATCGGCAACCATCTTCGCGACCCATTCGTCGCTCGACTGCTCCAAAAGTCGTCGAGTCCAAATCCAGTTTTGAGGATTAGAAACCTTAAAACGTGATCGAATCGCAAGCTGTTCTTGATGCGCAGCAATTGGAGAAGCTTTGCCGTTCAGATATGCCTGCCACTGATCCAGTTGAAATCCGTCTTCGGAAGCGGTTGTATCAGGCTGCATTGAGAAGAGATGAAAAGCTGTAAGGTATGAGGACTAAGAAAATCGATAAAGCTTGGTTTACGTTAGCACGAAGGGGCAGCAAGTGCCACACCTCTTCTGCGTCAAAGAGATTTGGCTTCTCAATCAGTTTGTGTCAAACAAGACATGAACCTCCTCGAGAATCGGAGGAGATGGTTTACCTAATGTCATCTAAAAGAGGCTGAAAGAACCAGCATTACCTGGTCTTGCCGATCAAACCAGACAGCAAACCAAAGCAATACGTGTCCTTTTACGCTATCTTCTAGAAGTAATCACGCCAAGGCGCTAAGCCCGCAAAGAGTCATGCGAACGACGGCTATCTTTTCTTTGCGCCTTCGCACGATGCCGACTTGGGCCGATCGATGAACCTGATATCTTCACACTGCGATTTCAGATTTGCAGCTTTTTATTTGCCTTAGAAAACTTTCCATGTCCTCGGTGCGATCATTGACGTTTGGCTTCATTGCGTTCATCACGGCCGTGCCGAGTGCTCGATCCAGATCCGGTCGATAGGAGAAGATATCTGTTGCTGGCGACGTGTCGTGGTGCAGCGCGGCCATACCGGTGGTATCGGTCGCAGGCCAAGGGAGTTCGAAGGTTAATAAGTGGTAGCAAGTAACACCGAAGGAAAAGATATCGACTCGTTTATCGGTTGGTCGTCGACGAATAATCTCGGGAGCCATGTAAAGCGGAGTCCCCGTTCGATTGCCTGCTTGCATAAAAGGTTTTGTTGCTGGAACGGTGAGCCCGAAGTCAATCAGCTTCACGATGGACATGTCTTTACTACAGATAAAATTGCGAGGGCAGATATCTCGGTGAATGTATTCACAGCGATGCACATAAGACAATGCAGTCGCCATTTCGCGAATCATTCTTAGCCGTTTCCCTTTCACGGAGGCTTCGTCGCGCTCTTGAACGATCAATTGAATTCCCGGGCCATCGATAAACTCCATCACAAGATAGGGAAGTCCTTTGTTGGTCATTCCGTATTCGTAAGTCTTGGCAATATTGGGGTGGATCATTGACGTTGCGATGACCCCCTCTGATGGCTTGTTAAGCCCCTTGAAACGACTTTCAAAGAAATCCACTTTTTCGGGGTCACACAATTTTACCCCAACGATCTCGTTGTTTCGTTCTCGGTCGCGAGCCACATAAAAGTTGCTCATCGTTCCGGAAACGGCTGACCGCAAACGTTCAAATCGCAGCTCGACATCGACGCCTCGCTTGCCGCCGCTAAAGAGTCCTTGAAATTTGTCAAACAGTCCCATAGATGCGGTTTTTAGCGAGTAAGATGAGGAATCATGTCAAGGAGAAAAGGCAGTCTTATTGTCGTGTTAGACTATCTTAGCAAGCTCGATTATATAGTCGCGCTCAAATCTAAAGAACTTAAAAAAGCAACTGATAGATTACGAATGATTAAACGCAATAAAACGACAAAATCGGGTTCGATGTGGGGGAATTTCCTGGTCGGGATTCTGATCGGCGGCGGCGTTGTATATGGTCCGCTGCTCGTTTCGACCAATTTACGTTCCGAAGGTGGAGCTGCAACTACCGTCGGGGACTCAGTTCAAATCCCAGTTCAAATCCCAGTCCAACCGGCAATCTCAGAAGACCCAGCATCGGAAGCACCAGTCGCTAAAACCCAGGCTACTGAAGAGCCAGTCGCTCAAGCTACATTATCCGCTCCAGACGTAGATAAACAGGCGAGCACGATAAAGGTGGCTCCTAACAAGTCGGCCAAGGAAGCCGAGCCGGATAAACAAAGCGGGGCCACGAAAGAAGTGGTGTTGGAGTCGCCTGCTTACCGTGGTTTGGATTCCAATTTGTATATGCAAACTTCGGCAGAGTATCGCGCGATTTGTTTCCAGACTTATCGATGGGCTAAGCGAGTCATTCACGACAAGATTATTGCTCGCGTAGGACGCGAAGGAGTTGATGGCGCGGCGCCAACAAAGCCACCGGCAGTTGTCTTGGATTTGGACGAAACGGTACTTGATAATCGACAGTTTCAAACACGCCAAATTCGCGAGGGTTGGGCTTATAATAACGACTACTGGGCCGAGTGGGAAAAGGGTGGAAGCAACGACGTTGGGGTCGTTCCTGGTGCAGTTGAATTCATTCACCATCTTCAGACACTTGGCATTCAACCTATCTACATCACCAATCGAAATGTTCGTGCACAGGATGAAACGCTTGATGCCTTGAGGCGACATGAGATCTCGGTTCCGACGGAATTGCTTTTGTGTGCGGACGCGAATACGAAGTCGAACAAAGATAGTCGCCGTGCGTTGATTGCTGACAAGTATGATGTGCTGATGTACGTAGGCGATAACCTCCGAGACTTCGACAACATATTTAAGGACGATGAAACATTGGTCGACCCGGCGAAGCGAATTGATGCTCGTAAAGCAATAGTTGACGAGCAACGTGCAAAGTTTGGCGAGGATTGGATTCTGCTTCCAAATCCCGCTTATGGCGAGTGGCAGAAGCCGCTTGGAAAAGGCACCGATGACGCAAAGCAATTGGAGCCGCGGTTGCCGTAGTCGTGTTTGTACCATTAGCTGGTAGGACGCCAAATATTTGCGACGGACGGGACAGTCATGATCCGTCGCGTGGGCGCGGGCAACGAAATTTGGGCCTTGTGCCCACGTTTCGTAACATGTTTGGTATCCTAATGGATGAGTAGATCTTAGAGCTAGGAAGGTTTTCTTCAAATTAACAATGACACCAAGTTAAGCGGCGGGTATGTCGCCGCTATTGCTGCATATGCGTTGTGGGGAGTCATCCCGCTGTATTGGCAACTGCTGAACCGCTTCGATCCGATCGAGCTGATATGTCATCGGGTCTTCTGGGCCTTCATCACGCTGACGATCGTCTTGGTGTATCTGAAGTTTTCAGATCCGCTTTCGATCAGTAGACATCCGAAGAAAGACATCTTGGTGGGCCTTATCTATATTCCGGTTGAACAGCGAAGCAAGGTGATTTGCTGGAGTATCGTCGCATCGATACTTGTCGGCGTGAATTGGCTGGTCTTCGTTTGGTGTGTTCAGGCCAAGATGATTGTCGAGAGCTCTTTAGGGTACTTCATTAATCCTTTGATGAGTGTCGCATTGGGAGTGATTGTCTTAGGTGAACGACTGCGCTGGGTGAATTGGGTATCTATTGCGTTGGCTGCTTCTGGTGTTGGGTATCTAACATGGCAGTACGGTTCGGTTCCTTATTTAGCGTTAACATTAGCGCTGTCATTCGGGCTTTATGGGCTGGTGAAGAAGAGGGCTTCGCTGGCAGCCATCCCGGGACTTTGGCTTGAGACGATGATGCTGTTTGTTCCCGCCGTTGTTTACCTTGCCTATCGCTTCGTGAATGGAACTTCAGCTCTGGGGCAAAACGGTTTTGGTTGGGATTTATTGATTGCGAGCACCGGCCCGGTCACGACGATTCCTCTGCTTCTGTTTGCTTTTGGTGCCCAGCGAATTCCGCTTTCGACGATGGGTTTGCTCCAGTTCATTGCTCCGACGCTCCAGTTTTGGATGGGCTGGTATGTCATGCGTGAGCCTGTGCCTGCCGCGCGATGGGCCGGATTTGTCATGGTTTGGGCTGGCTTAGCGATTTATGTTGCTTCCAGTATCTGGACACGCACTAGGCGAATCGAGACTGTCGCGGTTGAATAACGATATCCCCGATTACAATGAATGGATTTGATCTACAATCCCACAATACTCGTAGTTGCGTTTTGCTCCGGAACGGGAGTGAAATGGTTATGATTCCTGACAACTGATTAAAATCTCCCGGGTTTCCTCTTTGGGTTGCTTTTGTGAGCGGCCTAAAAGCAGACATCTCAGTTTACCTTTTCAAACATTGACTTTTTCCTACATGCTTGGTTCTCTTTTTGATCGCGAAGTCCTCACTCAACCGCGACGTGTTATGCATTTCGCTGGCCGCGTCATTTTTGTACTTGCAATGTTCATGATCGTTTGCACTGCGTGGTTGTTGCTAGCGGGAATACAGCCGGTAACAAGCATCGGTAACCTAACTCGATTTAGCTCGCTGGTTTTTCAGATCATTGCTCCCTTTCAAGTCATCGTGGTGATGTGCATCGCAACGCTTGCCGGGGCAACCGCTGTTAGCTCGGAGAAAGATAAGCGGACATTTATTCTTCTGCTGATGACCTCGCTCTCGAACTGGGAAATTGTGATTGGAAAAATGAGTGCTGGTTTTTTATCAGCTATCAATCTATTCGCCGGTAGCGTTGTGGTGATGATGTCTTTGACACTGCTTGGGGGTGTTTCTGTTGGACAAGTCTTCCAAGTCGCGTGGATCACCTTGGGAGCAATTTTTGCTTGCGGTGCTTTCGGTGCAACCATTGGTTTTTGGCGTGAGAAGACTTTCCAAGCGATCGCACTTAGTCTCTTGGGAATCACTTTGTTTTTGACGTTTGCCGAGGTAGCTTTTGCAGGCGGGATTCCAGGAGTCGATCCCGCTTGGGGCGCGCTGCTCAGTCCTCTCCGAGCCACGACCACGGCGGCTCGTCCGATTCCGGAGCTGGCTACATTTTTTGGAATCCAATCACCATGGATTTCCGGAGCGATACTTTGTGGGATCGCGACCGCGTTGGTTGCTTTGTCGATTCAAAGACTGCGTATTTGGAACCCTTCACGCGAGGGGCGACCGTTGGCTCAGGAAAGTGAAGGAAATTCCAACCCAACCGATTTGAAATCGGCGGCGACTTGGAAAGTGCGTGAGCCTCGTCGCGTATGGGACAACCCAATTCTCTGGCGAGAGATGTGTACATGGGCATACGGCCGGAAGGTCTTGATCGTTCGCTCGGCATATTTGTTGTTTGGATCGTTGATTATTGCGGGACTCTACTTTGCAATTCAGTCGGGCATCGCGTTACAAAAGTCGAGTGTGAATGAATCGCTTGTCCCAGAAACAGCAATGCTTCTAGCGCCACTTTTTGTCGTTTCGTTGATCATCATAAATGCGCTTGCAGTAAACTCGATCACCAATGAGCGCGATGGGCAAGCTCTCGATTTATTATTGGTCACCGAGATAACACCAAGAAGCTTTTTATTCGGGAAGCTGGTCGGCGTTCTTTATGTTGCGAAGGAGATGGTCCTGTTGCCGATGGGTGTCTGCATCTGGCTGTCAACGCAGGGAGCTGTCAGCGGTGAGAATCTCGTTTTCAGTCTCATCGGTCTGCTCGTGATGGACATATTCGTGGCGATGTTAGGCATTCACTGCGGCATGATTTACAGCAAGTCACGATCGGCCATTGGGACAAGTCTTGGAACGGTGTTTTTCTTGTTCCTTGGGGTGGTAACTTGCATGCTGATCATGATCGGTTTTCGCGGATCGTTTGGTAGGCAGTTGGCTCCGTTTTTGGCAATCATTATCGGAGGCGGTGCAGGTCTTTATGTGGCACTTGGACATCGCAACCCGTCGCCGGCGATTACTCTGGCCGCGTTCGGACTCCCGTTTTTGACTTTCTTTGCAATCACCAGCTTTATCATTCGCGATCAGGAACTAACCGTTTTTAGCGTTCTGGTGACGGCCTATGGATTTACGACCTTGGCGATGATGGTGCCAGCGTTGAGTGAGTTCGAGTTCGCCTTTGGGAGATCGCAAATGGCGAAAGACGAAGGGTGAGCGGGTGCTATTGCGTAGTTATCGTTATTGATCAAACTATGCTGCTAAAGTTCCTTTGTTTACTCGATCCTTGAAAGTGTTTCCGCCATGCAACGTACTCTCGTGCTTCTTAAACCAGACTGTATTCAGCGTCGATTGATTGGAGAGATCATCGGTCGCTTTGAAGCCAAGGGCTTGAATATTGTTGCGATGAAGATGCTCCAAGTTTCCCCCGCACTTGCGAAAGAACACTACGCCGAGCACGTCGCAAAGCCATTTTATCCGGCTTTGGAAGAATTCATTACCTCGTCACCGATTGTAGCGATGGCGATTGATGGACTGGAAGTCATCCGCGTTGTGCGTGAAATGCTGGGTGCAACCAGCGGGCTAAAAGCGGCACCGGGAACCATTCGTGGCGATTTCAGCTCGTCCCGTCAAATGAACTTGGTCCACGCAAGCGATTCCGAAGAGTCAGCCGTTCGTGAGTTGAAGCTGTATTTTGCTGAATCGGAACTTTGCCCGTACGCACCAACGCTGATCGGTAGCTTCAAAGCTTCGGACGAATAAGATTGGAGTGGCTAGTAGCTAGTCACTTGTTGCTAGCGAGTTGAGGAAATCCAACCGCCGCCTAGAACGCGGTCGCCTACGAAGGCGACTGCGAGTTGTCCTGGTGCGATGCCTTCGACGGGTTGATCGAAAATGACTTCGAACTCTCGGTTTTGCCTTCGCACGACTACTGCTGGCTCGGGGGACGAGTTGTATCGGATCTGGACAGACGCAGCAAAAGGAGTGTCGAAGGCTACGTCGGATAGCCAGTTATCTTCCTTGGCAATGAGTCGCGTTCTTTGAAGCGACTCTTTGCGACCGATCACGATGCGATGTCGTTCCCGATCGATCTCAGTGACAAAATAAGGTTCGTGCATCGCAACGCCGAGCCCTTTGCGTTGGCCGATTGTAAAGCTTTCGATACCCGCATGCTTGCCAACGACTTTGCCTTCGGTGGTAACGATTTCACCCGAGCTATCTTCGTTGGAACGTTGCCTTACAAATTCACCATGCTTACCGGAGACGACGAAGCAAATCTCTTGACTATCTCGTTTGTCCGCAACACGCAGACCCACCTCGGCGGCTAAACTGCGGATCTCTGATTTCTGATAGCCTCCGATTGGGAGCATCATGCGTGGTAGAAAGCGACGGTCGATACCGGCTAGGACGTATGCTTGGTCCTTGCCATCGTCGATTCCTCGATGGAGTCCAAACGGAATAGCTGGATCGCCAGTTGGAAGCATTCTCGCATAGTGACCTGTTGCGACATACTCTGCTCCGATCCCGTCCGCATATTCGAACAGCCGACCAAACTTAATCCAGTTGTTGCACTGCACACACGGGTTGGGTGTTCGGCCTGATCGATACTCGTCGACAAAGTAATCGACAATGCGTTTGAAGTCCGACTGCATGTCGAGTGCATAAAACGGAATCGAGAGTCGATCAGCAACGCGACGTGCGTCCATTGCATCGCTGGCACTGCAACAACCTTGCTTGTGGTCAGTTCTTCCTTGTAGGATCGGAAGCAGCGGGTTCTCACCAGTGGATTCGACTTTGCAACTGCTTGCAGATTCTTCGCCGTGCCTCATGAAGACACCCGTGACATCGTATCCATCGCGTTGGAGCAAGAGTGCAGCCACGGAGCTGTCGACGCCGCCACTCATCGCAAGTAAAACACGCTTGGACATGATTTTAATGAGCCAACTATCTTTGCGAAAGGAGTTCCATCTCGCCAGCTCGAACAAGTTCCAAGGCCTCGGCCGCTGAAGTTGCCGATCGCAATTGCGTCAGCCAAACCGCATCCGTTAGCAATCGAGACAACCTTGCAAGAATCCTTAAATGGGTGCGGTCATCGGTGCTGCAGATCAAAAAGAAAACGTCCGTCAAATGCCCCGACTTGTTCCCAAAGGGAAGCGGTTGACCAGTAATACCTAACGCCAAAATAGGTTCAGCCAGGATGGTAGATTGTGGTCGACGAGGGTGCAGCAACGCGACACCACTTTCGAGAGCAGTTGGATGCAAATCTTCGCGAGCGGCAACGGCTTCCGCCATCCCGGCAGCATCCCAAAGCAGACCTGTGTTGGCCGCAAGTTGACACATCTCGCGAATTACACTTCCACGCGTTCTCGCTTGAAGCGGAATCTGAATGGCATCGATCGGAAGATAGTCGGCTAGCGAACCTTGTTCATCATCGACCCGAGCATGACGATCTAAAAAGGCTTCCATTTTGCCGAGCCCTTCTGCATCGCTCGCTCCGATTTTTTCTTCTAGCCAGTGATGCACATCGGACTCACTGAAACGCCACTGCCCAGAGATTCGCCTTGCGGGCAGAGTTCCCCGCGAGGCAAGCTTTGAAACCTGATCAGGTGTTAGATGGAGGTAAGCGGCGAGTTGATCGACGTCGAATTCTTTGCTGGACATGGCGGGTCTCCGAGTTGTGGACAATCAAAGCGACCACATGATTCTCGGGATGAAAAGTTGCAGGCGTATAAAAAATGGATTGAGATTGAATTATTTTTCAGAGCAAATAGCGTGCTAACTATGGCGCTCAACAAGACTTTAAATCAAAAAGTCTGAATTTCCTAGTCCAATCTCTTACCAATCGCAGCGAGCCGCAAATCGAGCCAGGCGTATCACTGGACGGATTAAACCTGAGCCGATGGCGCTACGCACGGGTTTCGACCTTGCCATAATTTGCAAGATAGCATCCGAGGCTAGCGCCTACGGCTCAGGAGAAATAACCTTTTCATCATCCAATCGTACTATTAACCGTTTGCTCGTCGAAGCGAAATGGCATAGATCAAAACAACTGCCCCGGAAGCAAGCAGGCTCCAAGGAATCCACTCAGCCGGTCGAAAGATACGATTCTGAGTACTTGCGAGCTGGCCTCCGAACATGG
>JANODQ010000396.1:0-2232 GCA_031412775.1 Pirellulaceae bacterium
GCTTCTGCTTTTCTAACAATTGGATTTGGGTTTCGCGATCAGCATATCCACCCGAAAATCATACAGCGATGCAAAGAGCAGAACGTGCCAATTGTTGTTTTGGCTCGGACATTAACCGACGAGGCCAAATATTTCTTGCGTAAGAACGCGGGACAGAACTACCTAGGCATTGAAGCTGAGGGTGACAGCGGAAGTCGAGTGTTCACGCGTGAGCACCCTGATGGCCGTAGCATTCCCGATCAAATCATTTGGTCGGCAGAAGGATTTTTGGATTTGGTCGCTTAGGAACAATCATGTCGATCTTTAGCTTTAATGATTCAGATGCGCTCGGCTCAGTTATTTCCGTGGATACTGCGGCCGTGATTGTTCGAGTGGATGATCTCGATCGATTAAAGCGATTGCAAGTCAACCGATTGGTTGTGTTACAAAGCAGTAAGGCTGGTCAGCACCTGATCGGCGTCGTCGTAAAAATTACCCGCAAGCCGGACGATCGCGCCATCGCTGCAGGATTCCCGGACGGTGACGAAATTGCAGAGCCAAACGAGAACAATCTCGTGCGGATTACGCTTATCGGAACGCTACTGGACAAGGTCGGTGTAGCAACGAACGTCTTCCGCCGGACATTGGAAACCGTGCCAGAGATTGAAGCCAATTGTTTTGCCTTAGAGGGCCCGATATTAACCAGCTTCATGCAAGTTATATCTAATGTCGAGATCGACGGCCCTAAGCTTTCGCTTGGCACCTTTACATTGGATGACGATGCAATCGCTTACCTTAATGGTAATAAACTGTTTCAGCGCCATGCAGTGATTGTTGGGAGTACCGGCTCTGGAAAATCATGGACAACTGCCCGATTGCTAGACCAAATCGCGGCTTTACCACAAGCAAACGCAGTTCTTTTCGATATCCACGGCGAGTATAGGCCTCTCAAAGGTGATGCTTTTCAGCATTTTAGAATTGCTGGGCCAGCCGATATCGAGAAAGAAAACGGAATCGACGATGGGGTCTTGCACTTACCCTATTGGTTACTAGGATATGAAGCGTTAGTCGCCATGTTCGTTGACCGAACCGACTTGAACGCACCAAACCAGTCCATGGTTATGACGCGGGCGATCACCGAGGCAAAAAAGGCTTCGCTCACTGATCCGAAGCATAAAGAGATTCTGGATAATTTCACCATAGACAGCCCTGTCCCATTCGCGATCGATGATGTTTTGGCGAACCTGAATTCGTTGAACACCCAAATGGTGCCAGGCTCGGGGGGAAAGGATAAGCAAGGAGACTTCCACGGGAAGCTCAGCCGCCTGATTGCGCGTCTGGAAGCAAAGCGAGCCGACCGAAGATTGGCATTCCTCTTTCAGCCGCCGTCAGCGTGCATGGAAATGGATTGGCTGGAATGTATGGTGCATCGTTTGATTGGGGGGCGCGGCGCGCAAATCGCGAGCAAAGGCGGCATCAAGATTGTCGACTTTTCAGAAGTCCCGTCGGACGTACTGCCTCTGATGGTGAGCTTGTTGGCTCAGATCATCTTCAGCACGGCAATTTGGACAAAGTCTACGCAGCGCCATCCTATCGCTATCCTCTGCGATGAAGCGCATCTCTACATTCCCGAGCGCGCACAATCAGATAGCGGCGACTGCGTCGCTGTTGAGATATTTGAACGAATTGCGAAAGAAGGGCGGAAATACGGGATTGGCTTGATAGTAATAAGCCAGCGTCCTTCTGAAGTGAATCGAACGGTACTGAGCCAGTGCAACAATGTCATCGCTATGCGTTTGACAAATGGTGACGATCAGAATGTGATCAGAAAGTTGTTGCCTGATAGTTTGGGAAGTTTCGGGGAATTACTACCCGTCCTCGACGTGGGAGAGGCTTTGGTCGTAGGAGACGCCAGCCTTTTACCCACCCGCGTCCGGATTGCTGAACCTGAGAATAAGCCTGATAGTCGGACTGTCGCTTTTTGGGATGAATGGAATTGCACGACTCCCAAGTCGGACACGCCAAATGCAATCAAGTCATGGCGTCGACAAAGCGCTGGTGGATGAATTGGTGCGATTACGGAATCCGATTGTTCACAACAGTTGCCGCACCACCACCGCCCCATGTGCTTGGATCAACGCCTAGAGCGATGGGCCGCCGATGGGACGAGTGGGGCTAGGCCGCTTCCACCGCCTCCAGCCGCCGCACGAAACTATCATCCGCCACGCTCGCACTCTCCAAATGGCAATTCGC
>JANODQ010000397.1:0-8834 GCA_031412775.1 Pirellulaceae bacterium
AAAAAACAACCCCACAGTAGTTGTATTTCGCGAGATTGGATCCGAGCTGGAGCGAACGGAATACCGGAATGTTTCGATAATGGGTTGCGACGAAGATTCGGATCTCGCGCGACTAATGGTGGTTACCTCCGATCCCCCGAAACGCTTTGTGCGGATTATGCTGGCTGAATCGGTGAGAACCATTCCGGATAATGGATTGGCTGCTTGGGGTTTGAATTGGTCGGATCGCGGATTGCCTGTTCCCAAACCGTCTGTTATCAAGTCCCACGTAACGGCGCAGCGAACTCCAGGAAGCCGTGCTGTCGGTTACTGGGTGTTAGACAGCCCTTCGGTGCCTGGGATGTCGGGCGGACCTCTTTTGGATCGTGATGGCTTTCTTATCGGCATCGCTAGCGGAAACAGTAGCGGTGCCGCTTATTACCTGGATGAGTTCGAGATTTCCTTGCTGATGAACATGAATTCCCCCAGCAAAACAAAGGAAAATCCTTAGAATACTGGCCTTTCAAAAAAATTAAGTTTCCTCTTTCGAGACAAATTTGTTAATTTTCGGCAGATGCGGAAACGTTTTCTATTGCTTCACCTACACAAGCGGGATAGCCTAGATTAACTAGGGTGGAACGGATGTCGAACTATGATGAGCTATCTATGAACTTCTATATTTGTGGGGTAACAGAACGATGAATTTGAAAACCTTGATTTTGATGAGTGTAATTGCGGTTGCGAGTATGTCGGCCATCCAAGCGGAAACTGTCACTCAGATCCCTGGACCTTTTGCTCCGGCGACTTATCAGACGAAACAGGCAGCTCTATCTCAGTTCGACTTGGGAGCAACAGGCCTCAATCTACAAAATTTTGCAACGACTTTCGAAAATTTTACTTTCGCAAGTAGCGGCGTGGTCAATAGCCTGTCATGGATTGGTCAGTATGAGGCTGACAGCCCTGCTCCCGTTCTTGGTGCTGGTCCGAACTTCCAAGTAAATTTTTACACCAGCCTTGGCGCAACAGCAGGCTCCGCGATTCCGGTTGCGTCGTACAACATTGGAACGGCAAATCAAACCTTAGTGGGTGCCCCGGGCCCCCTCGCCTTTTATAGCTATTCGACAACAGGGACTCCCTTCAACGTCGTCGGTGGGACTAGTTACTTCGCGTCGATCGTCGCTCAACTAGACTACGGAGTCGCTGGTTGGGGGTTAGCATTTAGCAACATCGGTACGCTGGGTTCCGTTCAAGATTTTGGAGATGTTGCTTTGACACGATTCAACGACCCAATAAACTACGCGGTGAACATCAGTGCTGTTCCGGAGCCGGGCAGTGTTGCAGCGATTTTGGCAGTAGCGGGGTTGGTTGCTGTTCGTCGTCGACGAGTGGCTAAGTAACTATTACAAATGGGGAATGATAACATGCAGATTTTTAAGACTTTAGGTTTTTGTTTTGTTGTAATTGGCGGATTGGCTATTGTTTACGCATCGCCAGCAGAAAAGACTTCGGTTCCGTCCGATTACTTCGTGCGTTCCATGGATGCAGCCGACGCTGCACTCAAACCATCGGAAGCGGTTACGCTAAGCGATTGGGAATTTACTGCTCGGAGTCGACCGGCAACTTGCCGTTTCGTTGATTAAGTAAACTCGCTAGTAGATTTGGTTAGTGTAGCGTTAAAGGTGGCAGGCTTGCCTTATTTAAGCGTTTCCGAAAGCAGGCAATTATTTGCCTGCTTTTTTTCGTGTGGGGTCGTTCGATTGTGTTTAATAAACGACCGAATGTCGATTGCGATCTTGGTCAAGATTTTTTTGTGGCTCGTAGTTAAGTAGCCATGCTGGAGATCGAGTTGACGTGTGGATGGTTTTAAGATGTAGGCAAATCTCAAGATGCCAAGTCTCTCCGCAGACTTGCAACGCAAGCATCATCTCAGCCTGCGGAGAGGCTGAGCGACTTGATTGAGCTACTTGATTGGCCGACGCGGATGTAGCATCTTGGAGCTATATTGGCTCAGATAGCGATTATCTTGTTTCGCGGCGAATTAATACATCCAAGGTTATTTTTTGAGCAACTCTCGACTTTCGCTTGATCGTTTCATGTTGTGGGTTGCTTTTCTCATGGTGGCGGTCTCACCGTGGCCGTTTGGATGCGTTCATCCGCGGTTCGAGCTTTTCCTTTCTTACTTCGTCGTTGCAATCGCCGTGCTATGGTGCGGGATGTTGATCTGGAGCGAAAGACTTCTTGAGTTTTCGCTACGTCGAGCTGGAATACCGTGGCTGTTTTTGGTTGCGTTGACAATCATCGTCGCCATTCCGTTGCTGCCATTTCCGTCGACTTGGACCGATACCATTTCGCCATCGGTTGACTCTTGGACGGAGAAAATTTCGCCGTCTGCTCGTGAAAGGCTTGCTGCAGTTGCAGAGAATCGCAAGTCGCAAAACGTCGATGACGACTCCACCATGCTGACAAATCCTGAGTCGATGGCGCTAGCCACGAGTGACCGCGCAACAGCGTCTATACCGATAGCACCCGGGGCTAGCGCTCACGGCTCAGGGGAAATGGATTCGTCGTCCAACCAGCGAGTGACTAACCCAATCCCATTCATCGAGCCACCCGCATCTATTCTTCTCAGTGGTGGTTTGAGTCTCAATCCGGCAGGTAATCTACAGCTTGTATTTCGGCTTGGGGCGTTGAGCCTGCTCTTTCTGGCGCTTTCTGGAATTACGCAAGCCGAGCGGGCGGTGCGAGAGTTGGCATGGTTGGCCACCGTGATTGGGAGCGCACTTGCTTTCGTCGCAATACTTCAAAGTATCTCGCCCGGACGAAATGAAATCTATTGGTTTTTTGAGTCGAAAGGGTCTGAATATGGCCCATTCTTAAACAAGAACCACTATCCATTTTTTGCGAATTTGGCGATCGGATTGAGCATTGGGATTTTGCTGGAACGATGGTCTGCGTGCGGACTTAGCTGGGCGATGTTGTTTCGCGATAGTGCTGCTTTGTGGATTCTGGCTTCATTATCGCTACAACTTACAAGTTTGGCGATGTCCTTATCACGAGGGGGTGTTTTCTCGTTGATCGTTGCCTTCGTCATCATCATGATTCTGCGAGCGAAACGAAGTCCGGGAGCACCAATTTTGTTTGCGACATTGTTTTTCGGTGCGATTACCGTTGCCATGATGTCTTGGGCTGGATTCAATCTTTTGGAATCACGCTTGGTAACGCTAGCCGAAGCAGGGACGTATCGCGAGGATGGTCGTTGGTATCTATGGAGAGTCGCTGCGAGCGTGTTCACCGAGTTTCCGTTATTTGGTTCTGGCGGAGAGACCTACCGACATTGGCAAACGATTATCCAGTTCGGTGGCTCATGGAATAGCTCGGCAACGTTCGCTCATAGGGCGGACAACGAATATTTAGATGTGTTGTGCGAGCATGGCATTTTCGCGTTGATTGCTTTGCTGGGTTTAATCGTGAGTCTCGTAGTATCAAGCGGGAAGCAAGCTCGTACCGACAAGCAGAGTGGTGAGAGACAGAGTGGTGAGAAACTGGGCAGCAGCGGGCTGATCGCTGGTGGATTGATCTCGTTGCTGAGCGTTGCGATACATAGTTTTGTCGATTTTGGACTTCGTGTACCTGCGTCGGCTGGTTTCGCCGTTGTGATCGCGGCACTGACCAATGCGGCGAGACCGACTACGATAAGCCTTGCAAAATTGCAGTCGACTCAGTCTCGCTCGTCTCGATCGATTCGATGGCTGTGGCCAATGATGAGTATCGGGGTAATCGTTGCCGTGTTTGCGTTCTTGAACTCATTCGTGCAACATAGGCAAAGATATGCGGATTCGGAGAGTCATCGGTTGGAGGCCTATGCAGCCGTGTCGAAGAAGGACACGGACCGAGTCATTGTTGAAATTGAATCGATGGTCCAAGCAACACCGGAAGACGTGCTAGCGCATCTCGAGTACGCGCGCATTGCATTGCTGGCGACCAAGTTTGCCTCGCCACCCATTGCAAGTGTGTTAAAACGTGAAATGGTTCGCCATTGTGTCCAGCTACGCGACTTATGCCCTTTGGTTTGGGAATCTCCGTTCTGGATATCACAGAATATCGATCAACTGGCAGCAGGGGATTCTGTGGATTACTTACGCATCGCGAATATGCTGCATTCAAGTAACTCGACGATTTCCTATTTGCTGGGCGTCGAACTTTTTGATCAGTCGATCGACATTGACATGGCGATGGATGCGTGGAGAGGATCCCTCCTTTATTCGCCTCGTTATCTGAGGGAGATCCTGGTTCGCGGGTTTACCAAATTGCCCCCCGAGCAGTTGCTCGATCGCATCCTTCCTGCCAATGCATCCACCGTTGTGAACGCTGCCATGTTGGTTGAATCGCTCGGGCAACCAGAATCGAAGGATAAACTTCTGTTGCGAGCATCGCAAATTATCGATCAATCGCTACCGAGCCTCCCGCGACGTGAACTCCCCACCACTTTCTCCCAAGCCGCCGACATTCAATCGAAGCTTGGCAACCAAGAACTCGCCATTGATTTCAGCCGAAAAGCCATTTTAAGTGCCCCAACCAAAATCGAGCTTCGATTCCAATTAGTCAGCTACCTGATCGATTTACGTCGATTGGAAGAAGCAAAACTGGAGCTCAACCGGATTCAAAGTCTCGCTCCCACCAATCCACAAATACTTCCGTTGCGTACTCGTGTTTTTGAGCTTGAACACCCTCGTGTTGGTAAATAGCCGATAGCGAGACATGAGGGCATTTCTTACGATTTTGAAGACCTTGTCAAGAAATCGTGCTTGTGCTCGAATCCGGTTCGAGTTCGAGTACGAGCACGAGCACGAAAATACTAGGAACGAAGCTTTACGTGCTGGCCGGGGGATAGAGCTGTTAGGCGGTTAGATTCAGTTTGCAGAATGGGGTTGCGTCTGCTGCGGTGTTGGATCGGTGGGCGTCGAGGATTTGGTCGTTGCGGATGAGGAAGGCTCCGCCGAGTTGGAAGCCATCTCCGCCAAGCTTTCCAAGTCCATGACGCTGTAGGATGGCTGCTTTAAAACCTGCCCACCACACGTCAAAACCAAAAAGTTGCGATAGCCTTCCGCGGTCTAACTGATAACTGCGATAGAGCTGGCAACTTGGGTCACTGACTTGCAAGGTGTCTTGAAGCTGATGGGCAGCCAGCATCGCTTGACCATTTTCAATGGATCCCATGTGCACCACGACCGGCACAATATTCTCATTGGCTAACTTAGGCGACATCTTCTTCAGCTCGTCCAAAGCTTGTCGGCAAAAAGTACAGCCTGAATGCCGAAGAAAGACAAGCAACGTCTTTTGAGAATGTGAAATCGCAGATAGCGTTCGACCATCTGATGCGAGCGTTTCCATGTTCATCTGAGCGATACTTTTGGGTTCATCCTTGGTAACACCGTTGGGATCCTTTCGCCTTGGATCGCTCCAGTCTTTAAAAGTGATGTACAGCATGGCTCCAAACGGCACCCACCAAATCAAATCGTTAGTAATGATCGTTAGCCCCCATGACCAAGGAAGCACCCCGGTAATCGCACTTTGCAAAAACCCGATCGGGCCAAAGATCTTCCCCAGAAAGCCGACTAAGACGATTGGCCAATGCCGACGAAAATCCTCGGCGGCGAACCAGTAACCGATGCCATAAACGCCGACAATCATTCCCACACATTGCCAAATCCCCGGATAATTGGGCCGATCAATCTGAGTCCAATCAAAAAGATGATTGGGAAAGAAGATCACCCAAGCTCCCCACACCAAATTGTAAATTGAGGCGATTCGCAGGACCGTTCGAGGCCAGCTGGGTTCGTGTTTGGGTTCTTGTATTCTGTTCATGATGTTCACTTAAATCGGTTCGATTCGTATAAAACGCGTGGGACGGGACCGAAGTCCTGTCCAAATCCCAGTCTGGTCCAAAATATCGTTCGGGACAATTAATCCCAAACTACGACTGGTATGCTACACGCTAAAACCCAGCCCTGTTACCCGCTAACTTCTCCAACGATAAACAATGATTGATCTTCCGAGTCTTGAACCTGTCGATGCTGCCATCGCAAAACTAGAACAATCGCTGTCAACCGTCGAGAGTCATACGTTTCCGATCTCCGATGCATCGGGCTTCGTTCTATCGCAAGATATCCGATCCGACCGCGATAGTCCTTCCCTAGATGTCTCTGCGATGGATGGATTTGCGATTCGGCGAAGCGATTTGACTTCTAAGCCACTACCAATTGCGGGGATTGCCGCTGCCGGAAGTCCGCCGTTGTCGTTGCCGCAAAAAAGTGCCATTCGAATCTTTACAGGTGCTCCAATCCCGATGGGAGCCGATACGGTGCTGGTTCGCGAATGTGCGAGCGAGATAAACAACGTAGTCGACTTCGATATCGATCTAAGCAAAATCCGGATCGGCCAGAACGTGCGTAAGCAGGGAGAAAACGCTCCAGTGCAACATTTGGTTATACGATCAGGAACGTTGTTGTCAGCGAATGTAATGGCTGCACTCGCCACATTTGGACCATCGGACGTTTCCATTTATCGAAAAATCCGGGTGTCCATTATCAATACGGGTGACGAGTTAGTTGCGATGGGGGAGAAGGCAGAAGCATGGCAAATCCGAGACTCCAACGGTCCCTACTTGGAGCAGTTTCTTCGGCAGCAACCTTGGGTCGCTTCCATTGAGCGTCGTAGTATCGGCGATGATCAAGTCGCACTAGGCAATTGTATTCGTGAAAGTCTCGCGCGAGCCGATGTGGTATTGCTGACCGGTGGTGTATCGATGGGTGACTACGACTATGTTCCGGAGATGATTCGGCAATCGGGATGTAAGATCGCTTTTCATCGACTTCCTATTCGACCAGGAAAACCAGTGCTCGGGGCCATGGGTCCGAAAGGTCAATTGGTATGCGGGCTTCCTGGCAATCCGGTGAGTGTTGCGGTGACCGCGCGGCGTATTGCGATTCCACTAATGCGAAAGATTGCAGGACTTCCAATGGAAGATTCCATTCAGTGGCGTTTGCCTGCACCCAAAGCTTCGATTGCCTCGATCGATCTCATTCATTATCGGCTTTGCAATATCAATACAACGGGCGAATGTGACTGGACACCGATGATGGGCTCTGGTGATGTCGTAGCACTGTCGCAAAGCGATGGCTTCTTAGAACTCCCACCCAATCACCATGCCGACCTTGGTAGCGAAAAGAGATTTCGCTTTTATCCTTGGTAGTTATTTGGTAGTGGATCGGATTGGAGTTTACTTTAGGGTTTTGCAATGCAATTCATTGCATTTCTCTGTACTCTCTGTTCCTCTGTGTTTCAGTTCCCACTGTTCCTCTTCGCGATTCAGACTCCGTTGCCTAGATCTGAATGTTTTTACGCATAGTCGCGGAGGCCGCAGAGAAACGCTTATACAAATTGACACTTGTTATTCATCGAAGAGCTTTAACAATTGCTGTCGGTATGCGAAGCAGTGAATGACAATCGCGGAAAACTCCGCCTCGTCCATCGTTGCGCGAAGCAAATCGAAATTGGTGCGAACTGAAATATCGTCGGTGTGGTTTTGCGTTTGATTTAAAACGACGGCAACGACTGGAAGCTTGCGAGCGCGAGCAACCTCCAGGACGAGCATCGCTTGATTGACGCAACCCAGCCGATTAGGAACCACCACAACAATCGGTAGTTCAAGCTGTGCTGCAAGATCAGCATTGCTGAGTCGATGAGCTATCGGCGAGAGCAAACCACCGGCACCCTCGACAACGACGAACTCCGAACATTCACGCCAATAATCAAAACCGCTGATGATTTTCTGCGTGTCAATTGTTCTGTTTTCAGATTCTGCGGCAATCATCGGCGCGAGTGGTTGCGCAAACGATTGCGGGCAAACTCGTGCAAGAGATTCGCCAGGCTTACCAGCGGAGAGCCACAATTGATGTGCGTCGCTGGACTCCAAATCGCTCAGGCCACTTGCGACTGGTTTATAGACACCGACTTGTGTGGACGCCGCAATTAACCAGCGGACGATCGCACATGCAACATAAGTTTTTCCGATCTCTGTATCGGAACCGGTGATGAATATGCCTTTGCTATTTCTTGGTGAACGCATCGTACTTCACTTGAACACCTGGAATGTAATGACATGCGTTTTCAAAATAGACTTTGCGAAGAATTGTTTCTGGCAATTCGAGACCGCTGATGCTCCAGAGCCCTTGCGGAGGTGGTGATTTTTCGGAGTACGGAAAATACTCGTCAGGCGTTTCCAGAAATCGCCAATAAGCTCGCAATCGTTCTTCGGGGAAGGGGCCGTCGGTACCGAGCATGATACGATCTTGGTAGGCTTCGAAGAACTTCCGAGCAGTGCGTGGTTGACGTCCGAGTTCGCTTATTCGTGAAGCAAACTCGACAATCAGATTCGGGTAAGTGTCTAGCCACGCGGCGGTCTCGGCTAGATCTTCGGCATCGTTACCAAAGTGAGCCGCGATGAAGATTGTCTTAGGATGTCTAGCGATGACTCGATTGCGAGCCTCGTGAAGCTCCGAGCGGGTGGGCGTTCCGAGATTATAAAAGCTCCACTCGGGGCGTCTCGCAAGTTCTTCGTAACGTTCATTGCGTGCATCGATTGGTTCGAAGAACGCATTCGGATCAGCCGTATGCATGATGACCGGCAGGCCAAGTTTGCCACACGCTTCCCAAATCGGATCCCACCGTGGATCATCGATCGCAACAAAGCTCCCGTCGGCATGTCGATAGACCAAGCCAAGCTGCTTGAAGATCTTGAGCCCGCTGACCCCTTTTGATTTTGCTAACCGTAGTTGTTCGATGGTTGTTTGAAC
>JANODQ010000398.1:0-14824 GCA_031412775.1 Pirellulaceae bacterium
GTCACATCTATACCTATGAACAAGGCGGCTTTGCGCAGCTAAGCCAGCTCGTTGCACACACGGTCGTTGGTAACGAATGCCTGCTGGATGTCGAGCTGCTTCGAAATCGAATTCGACCTGACAACGATCATTTTGCACGAACAAAATTAGTGTGCCTGGAAAACACACACAATCGCGGCGGAGGTCGCATTCATCCGCTCGCTCAAGTCAACGAAATCTGCGACTGGGCACATAACCATCAATTGAAGACGCATCTTGACGGAGCTCGATTGTTTAACGCCGCCGTTGCAACCGGTATTGCCGAGCGTGATTGGTGCAGCGGATTTGACTCGGTGAGCGTCTGCTTCAGCAAAGGACTCGGGGCTCCCGTGGGTTCATGTCTTGTTGGGACGAAGGAGTACATCCTTCGAGCCAAGCGAGCACGGAAACTCTTTGGTGGCGGTATGAGGCAGTCCGGTTTTCTAGCCGCTGCTGCTCTTTACGGCCTTCAACATCAACGCGACCGATTGGCCGAGGATCACGCGAATGCTCAGATTATTGCAGAAGCGGTTCGTAGTTCCGCAAAACTTTCTCTTGCCTTCAAAACGGTCGACACGAACATCTTGATTGTCAGACTTGACGAATCGCTAGGAACAGCCGCCGAATTTGTGCAAAGGCTTGCGACCATGGGCGTTGCGGCTCTTCCGTTTGGCCTGCGGAGTCTTCGGCTGGTGACACATCTGGATGTCGGACGCGAACAGATTTTGCGAGCCTGCGAGATACTCGAAGAACTCGCTTCGTAAAAAATTTCTAATCTTCCTCTTGACGCTGATCCGCAGGAATAGTAATTCCTAGAGCCAAACTCATGGATTGAGTTTCGGAAGTTCTTAGGTGCGTTTTGTTTTTACTGACTTCTCCATTTTGGGCATGAGCCTGGATCGAGATCAGTAAGACGTACACGCCGATGGAGCTCGATGATATTTTGCATGTCGCGAAGAAGGAGCGTCGCGTTGAACGAAACTATACGATTGCGAAAACTGCGATTCTTGTCGGCTATGGCCGCGGCAGCAGGCGGACTCTTCGGAGCATCCGTGTTTACACCCGGAGCACCCCTTGGGGCGACAGCCACTTATGCGCAGTTGATGGCTCCACCAACCGGAACCAGCCCTAGTCCTAACGCGACTTCGGTACCAACACAGAGCGGGTTAGTTGCCCCGCCAGTGAATGCGAGCAGCCCAACATCTGCCAGCACCCCTGCAACTCCAACACTCACAGCGACAGCAGCAGCAATGCCACCGGCAAACCCACTGCGTGATCAGGCTGTTGCCCTTACAGCACAAGCCAAACTTTTTTTGAGTCGTGGTGATCTTGCCAACGCGCAGCAATTTGTTGAACGAGCCAACGCGCTTCGCGTTCCAGACTCGGCCTACACAACAGGACAGTTGCGACCTTGGCAAGTTGCAATGGAGATCGAAAGAGCACAACGAAGCCGATCTTCCGGTCTCGCTGCGACCGGCGCACCAGCCGACGCTGGCGTGACAACAGCCGCAGCCACGCAAACCATGGCTCACGGCAACATCAACTCAGGTGTATTCCAACCTGCCAACGATGCCACGCAAATTGCACAAGCTGGTGCGACAAGTCCAAGTGTTGCTCCTCAAGCCGGAAGCACCGGTGAGCAGCTTTATCGAAAAGGAATGGACGAGCTTGTCAAAGGCAATCGCCAAACAGCGATCGATACTTTCACGGATGCGTGGAAATATGAAGCCGAAATGGACAGCATGACTCGTGCTCAATTAAAAGACAAGCTGATGTTGCTCCAAGGTAATGTCGCTCAAACAAGAAAACCTGCCGCTGGTACAAACAACGCTGGTCAGATGCAAGAAGTGAATCAAGAGCAAGCGATGGCTCGTCAAAAAATGTGGCGAGAAGTTACCACCGAAATTGCTGAAGCTGAAAAGATGGTCAGCAATGACCCAAGCGGTGCGCTCGATCGTCTGCAAGCCTTGCGACAACGAACGAGCCAATCGAACGCTGACGGAAGCATTCGAAAGAGCCACTTAGCAATGATCGACCGCGTCATCACGAACATTCAAGCGTACGTTGACCAGAATCGTCCAGCGATCGATCAACAAGAACGTAATCGTCGTATCGAAGACACAATGGCTCTCGAAGCTGCAACGCGTGCACGGATCGACGGCGAAATCCAGTCCATGGTTGACCAATACAACGACTTAATGGAAACCGCGAATTACACCGAAGCGGAAATCATCGCGAAAAAGGTTGGACAGCTCGATCCAAAATCGCAGATCGCAACTGTCATGCACAGTAACGCGAGACTCGCAAGAAGAATTCACGAACAAAACACCATCGCAGACTTGAAGTCAACGAAAGGTGCTGATGCTTTCACAAGCGTCGATCAGTCAAGCGTTCCTATCGACGATCGTATTCCGATGTCTTTTGGCGATGCACATGATTGGGATACCCTCACACGAAGCCGCCGAAAGCTGGGCGATGTTTCGATGCGAATGACGCCAGCCGAAAAAATGATTCGCGAAAAGATGGTTGAAAGCATCGATGTAACCTTCGATAATAGGCCGCTCTCGCAAGCGATGGAAACGATCAACCAAATGACCGGCATTCCGATCTACATTGATCCGATAGGTATTTCCGCCGAAGGTATCACGAGTGGCCAGCCGGTAACTCTGCAACTCGGTGGGACTCCCATATCGCTCAAGAGCGCTTTGAATTTGATGCTCGATCCGTACGGTTTGACTTACACAATCAAAAACGAAGTGCTTAACATCACTAGCAAACAAACGACGAATCGTGAACTTATTAAACGAGTTTATAGCGTGAAGGATTTGGTTATCCCAATTCCGAACTTTGTAAGCAACTACAACAGCGGTTTAGCTGGAGCTCTGCAGTCTGCCTATCAAGCGCACAGCAGCACTCTCTTAGTCCGTACAAACGATGTCTCGGGTTCGCAGCTTCGCGACCAACAACTTGCAACGAACTCGAACGTTTCCTTGAACCCCGATCTATCAACACTCGGGCAGTTCAATGGTGGAGTTCCAGGAATGGGTAACAACCCAATGGGTGGTGGTGGTTTCGGTAACATGATGGGTGGCGGACGCGGCCCAGTGTCCGGTTCCGGTTCGCCTTTCGTCAACGGAAATCCAAATGGAATGGGCGGAGCTCAATCGCTAGCCGACCCAACGGAACTCATCAACTTGATTCGATCGACGGTTGATGGCAACTGGGATTCCGAAGAGGACAAAATTGAGTACTTCACTTCAAACATCAGTTTGATCATCAGTGCACCTTTGGAAACGCAGGAACAAGTTGCTGACCTTCTTAAGCAACTGCGACTGCTTCAAAATCTTCAAGTTACGATCGAAGTTCGATTTATCACGCTCGCCGATAACTTCTTCGAAAAAATGGGGATCGATTTCGACTTCAACATCCGCGATAAGAAGCTTAATGGTGCAGGACTTCCAAGAGCGGAAGAAGGAAGTGCATCGATTGGTTTAAGTGCTGCAACCGGTACGACTCCTGTACCAACGACCAATCTGGATGTTCAATTCCGTCAAGGAAGCTTTGGTGTGACGCCACAATTTGGTGGTGGTACCGTAACCGATGGTGCCCAGCTGGGATTCGCAATTCTCAGCGACTTGGAGTTGTTCTTCTTCCTTCAAGCTGCTCAGGGTGACACACGTACGAACGTAATGCAAGCTCCTAAGGTCACCATGTTCGACGGCCAGCTCGCAAGTATCACGGACCAAGCACAGCGACCATTCGTTATCGGGTTGACTCCCGTGGTCGGAGACTTCGCCGTAGCTCAGCAACCGATCGTTGTCATTTTGAACGATGGTACGTCGCTGAACGTGCAGTCGGTTGTATCTCAAGACAAACGCTTTGTTCGAATGACACTGTCTCCTTCGTTCACGCGAATCGAAGACGCAGACCGAACGTTTACATTTACCGGAACAACTTCCAGTAGAACTGGAACGTCAGTAATCGGTCCCGATGGTCGTCCGACCACCAATCGTAACAATGAAGAAACAGTAGTCTCTGGTTCGACCGTTCAATTGCCGACGCTTGGGGTTACCAACGTCAGTACAACAGTGAACGTTCCAGACGGCGGTACAATTCTCCTCGGCGGTATTAAGCGATTGCGTGAAGGTCGTACCGAACGTGGTGTACCGATGCTCTCGAAGATTCCTTACATTAACAGACTCTTCAAGAACGTCGCAATTGGACGAGATACCAACACGCTGATGATGACCGTCACACCGAGAATCATTATTCCTGAAGAGGAAGAAGAAAAGTATCTCGGTTCGTCGCTACCGTAAGCGGGTTGGGTAGCCTGATGCAAATGCCATTTCTCCTGAGCCGTAGGCGCTAGCCTCGGGTGCTATACGGCAATTGGTTGGAAAATCGAAACCCGTGGCTAGCGCCATCGGCTCAGGTTTCGTCAGTCCAGTCTGCGTGTCAAAAGTAATTAATTACTTACTAAAAGCGAGGCTTCATGTCTCGTTTTTGTATTACGACTTTTGATTTCGAAGAACCATCTGAGCGATCTCTAGAAGTTGGTTGGTTTGACCTTCAATGGGCCAATAAGCTTTTTGTTGGTCCAGCACTCGAAGATGACCTCGATGGAGTCTTCCAAGCTGCTCAATGCGATTGCGATCTGTGTATGTAAACACCATGAAATCATCTTCGGTCGAAATGCATTTGATTGACCAAAGAGCCGCATCGATTCTTAGTTCGGCTACTTCCAAAAGCTTCTCAACTTCGCGCGGTGGCTTCCCAAAGCGATCTTCCAGCTCCTGACGAAGTTCCTGTAATTTGCGAACGTCATCCATCCGAGTCAATCGACGATAAAGATCGATCTTATGGCGAATCTCGGGCACATACTCGGCAGGGAGAAACCCTTCGATGGCCAGGTTAATTTCAACATCGATCGATAGCTTCGGCTTTTGATGTTTGATTTTTCGAACAGCCGATTCAAGCAACTGGCAATAAAGTTCATAACCAATCGCAGCGATGTGACCGCTTTGCTGCGTTCCAAGCAAATTACCCGCACCACGAATCTCCAAGTCTCGCATCGCGATTCCAAATCCGGCTCCAATTTGCGAGTACTCCTCAATCGCATGCATGCGACGCGCTGCATCCGGATTGAGATGTTTGTTTCGGTCGACCAGCAAGTAGCAGTACGCTTGATGTTTGTATCTCCCGACACGTCCTCGCAGTTGATGCAGTTCGGAGAGTCCATATCGGTCTGCCGCATCAATGAAAATCGTGTTCGCATTGGGAATATCTAAGCCGCTTTCGATAATCGTCGTGGCAAGAAGGATATCGTAACGATGGTCAATAAAATCGATCATAACCTGTTCAAGCTGATGCTCGGGCATCTGGCCATGGCCGATAATAATTCTGGCATCCGGTACAAGCCGCTGAAGTCTTGCTGCTAACGCACCCATGTCTTGAATGCGATTATGAACAAAGTAAATCTGCCCACCGCGATTAAGTTCTCGCATGATCGCATTTCGAATAATGGCATCATCGAATCGCACGACCCGCGTTTCGATCGATAACCGCTCTTCCGGGGCTGTTTCCAAGTTCGAGATATCACGAACACCGACAAGCGACATGTGCAAAGTTCGAGGGATAGGCGTTGCGGAAAGCGTGAGCAAGTCCACATTGGGACGTTGCTGTTTCAGCCGTTCTTTTACAGCGACTCCAAAGCGTTGCTCTTCATCGATGATAACCAATCCCAAATTAAAAAAGTCGACGTCCTCGGAAGCTAATCGATGGGTACCGATAACGAGATCAACTTGTCCTTTGGCTAACTTTGCAAGTGTTTCTTTCTGCTCCTTGCCGCTGCAAAAGCGACTCAATTTTGCGACGTCGAATGGAAACTCTGCCATCCGTTCACAGAACGTTTTGTAATGCTGTTCGGCGAGCACCGTCGTAGGAACAAGCACTGCGACTTGGTAACCGCTATCGATGGCTTTGAAGGCCGCACGCATCGCCACTTCTGTTTTTCCGAAGCCTACGTCACCGCAAATCAAACGGTCCATTGGGCGACTGGAGACCATGTCCTTCTTGAGAGCATTGATCGCCGTCATTTGATCGGGCGTTTCGATATACGGAAAGGATGCATCAAATTGATTTTGCCAAACAGAGTCAGGACTAAACGCGATCCCCGATCGTGACCGACGTTGGGCTTGCATATCTAATAGCTCAGCAGCCATATCGGTCACCGCTTCTTCGGCCGCTTTTTTCTGTCGAACCCATGACTGTCCGCCGATTTTAGCTAGCTTCGGCGTTGCTTTGGTGCCACCGATATATCGCTGAATGAGATCGATCTTGCTGGTCGGCACAAACAGCTTCGTTCCCTCGGCAAATTCAATTTCTAAATGCTCGTGCTTTTGCCCGAGCTTCTCAATCATCTGTAGCCCGCGATAGATTCCGATTCCATGCGACAAATGAACGACGAGATCTCCTTCACGAAGATCAAGAAAACTATCCAGCGCGCGAGAGGCAATCTTACGTGCACCGCGTCGCAGTGTTTGCCTTTTGAGCATCTGATTTACAGACAGAATGATCGGTCCAGCGGTCCCGATTTCGAACCCTGCGGCTAGGCTTCCAATCTCCAGCTTTGTTCGTTGATCTGCTAAGGATTTGCTGCTTGCGAGCAACTCTCGCATACGTGACAACTCTCCATCATTCCAGCAAAGCACGGTTGCATGTCGCTCTTGATCGACTGCTTGATCGATGATTGTGGGAAGCTGCTCAAGCTCGCCAGTGATTCTTGAAACATCATTGAACAAGCAGCGATGGATGGCACCAAGGTATCCTTGATCTGCAAGTTGCATGAGGCTTGCATGGCAGTGATCAACGATCGCAGCCATGACTCGATCAACTGGCTGAAAGCGATCTGGAAATGGGATTCGATCGAGAAAAGCTTTAGCGACATGTTGAATGGAAATCGGTTCGTACAGATAGACAACAGCATCGTCAGGTAAATAATCCAGCAGCGAAGACTCAGTGGTTTCGTTTCCTTTTGCTTTTGGCAAAGCGATCGTTTCCATACGGTCGATCGACTTTTGGGTTACCGCATCGAACATGCGGATCGATTCGACTTCGTTATCAAACCATTCGATCCGAATCGGCTCGGGCAAATCAGGTGGAAAGACGTCCAAGATACCACCTCGCACCGTAAATTCTCCAGGAAGCTGAACACTCGTGGTAGTTAGGTAACCGGCCGCCGCTAGCCATGATCGCAAGTCGGCAAGATTTTCGACCGTGCCTTGCTTGATCACGCGACGACTACTGCGAATCGAATCGGGGCTTGGGACAGCGTGCATCAATGCCGGTAGTGTAGTGACTACGAGTGCGGCCGGTGATGGTTTTGCAACCGACTTTTGCTTGGCCGATTGATTGAGTTGGCTTTCAAGTTTGCTAAGAACTTGCAAACGCTGAACGACTTCTTGCTGAAGAAGCGATTCGATCTCAGCGTCGTCCGATGCCTGCGGGAAAATCTCGCAAGTACGTTCCAGCAGGTAATCTAAGTCACGAACGATCGTATCGATATCAACCGGTTGCGGCACAATCACAACTGCCGTGCGAGGCTTGGAAAGCTGCGAAGCGGCAATCAAAGGAGCAGCCGCGTTTGGCCATACACCTTCCCAAGTGATTGCGTTATTCATATCCCACGATTCAAGAGCCGCAACAAACTCCGGTAGCGCGACCATCGCTTTCATCGCAACATCCACCCCGCGAGGCTGGGGTGATAAACAGGGCATTTTCCCTGAGCCGTAGACGCTAGCCTCGAGTTTCTCGTTACTAGTTACATTCACTTGTTTTGAACTAGAACTATTGGATTCCGCTTTAGTTTTTTTGCCAGCAGCATTTTGGGGCGAAACCGCAAGTGCTTCTCGGCTAACTTTTGCTGAGTCGGCACCCGTGGCCAGCGCCATCGGCTCAGGATTGTTTGCAACGGGCTTGGGCTGTATCGCTGGCTTGGAGAGACCTAACTTGGAGGCCTCCTTTGACGAAAAATCCGTTAGCTTTAGCGGTTTTCCTCGCGTCATTCTAGCTCTTTGGGAACTTCGCTTTTCGCGACTTCACCTGGGCGAAGTCTACGAAGACTTAGGATGACGCTGTCGGATGTTGTATCGGGCATAAGATAAGAATCGGCTTTACGCAATTCGATGTTCTTAAGAAGGCCTAGATGCCTAGCTTCTGCTCGTTCCTCGACCCACTTAGGACCTTTGATTGCAAGCAGCCTACCAAACGTGTGCCAGTAAGCGTCTAACCAACGACATATCTTTGGCAAAGGCCCAACCGCCCTCATAACCAACGAATCATAACGAAAATCGTCGAGCACCTTTCGCACGTCGGTCGCATAGACAGGCGTTTTTAGCTTGAGTGATTTCGAAATCGATTCGACAACGCGTGCTTTTTTCGCGACGCTATCGCAAAGTGTGACCTGAACATCTGGCCGAAGAATGGCGACCACTAATCCCGGTACTCCACCACCTGTTCCAACATCCAGGATCTCCTCATTCGGGGCCAGCAATTGAGCCAGTCGCACCGAGTCCAAAAGATCTCGCTTGGCAAAAAGATCAAAGTTCGTGTGCCGCGTAAGATTGATTTTCTCGTTCCAATGCCAAAGCTGGCGGCAATATTCCTCAAGAGGTTTCCAAAGGGCCTGATCGATTCCCTCAATACCAATCGCCGCAGCAGCCTGAGCGAGAGTCGTGGACGGTGGGTGACTTTGCGTGATTTCCAAGGATTTTTCAATTCAAAAAGGGACTAATGACTTCCCTAAAGTATATCTAGTTCCTCGTTTTCGTGCAGGGACGAATTTAGCCCGCAGAGCCAGATAGACGAATTGCTGAAGCGGGATTTTTCTGAGTGTCACCGCGCTCGCCCGAAAGCTGAGACTAATCACAGCACTCGTGCGCCTTTGAGGGCGTCGAAACGGGAGGGTGTAAGTCCCTTCATGGGTTTGATTTGCAACGCATTAGCTGAAAGTAACTGCTTTCCTGCAAGGGGAGGTGGAGTGCAACTGAACTTGAATTTCCAGTCCGTAGGATGACGAACACGATTCGGCCTGTCGTGGTTGCGAGCCTGCGAGTGAACGGCGAAGCCCAAGATGCCCCCTGAGACACCTCGAGGTGAAACGAGGTCAACCAGAGGGATAAAACAAATCGATCCTTTGGACGACGAGTGGTGATTGGTGACGGAATGGAAAGAAGTTTCGACGCAGTAAAGAAGGATACCCGTTTCGGACAAGCCGATTCGCTCATGCGAAACCAGCCTCACCCATAGGGCCATTAGGGGCGCATCAAGACTCGCCGAAACGGAGGGGCGAGTTGCAAACCAATACGACTTCCCTATCCCTATCAAAGTGAGTTTACTCCTTGAAGACTTACTTCTTTCCGAGCCGTCTTTTTGCTTCGAAGAATGCGGTGAGTATGTGTCCGCATTCAAATCCCAGTACGCCTCCGGTTACTTCCGCGGTGTGATTCAAACGTGGATCATTCAACAGTTGAAACAATGATTGAACCGCACCCGCTTTGGGATCCGAAGCGCCGAAGACAACGCGAGGAATGCGTGACTGTAGGATCGCTCCAGCACACATCGGACACGGTTCAAGAGTGACATACAGAGTACAATCGATCAGTCTCCACGACTCTAGCGAAGCTGCTGCTTGCGTGATCGCAATCATTTCTGCGTGCGCAGTGGGGTCGTTGAGTTGTTCGCGTTGATTTGCTCCAGTTCCAATAATTTTATGCTTGTGCACGACAATCGCACCCACTGGAACTTCATCTTGTTCGGCGGCTTCTTCTGCTAATCGCAAGGCCCGTCGCATCCAGGCTTCGTCCGAGCCGCCATGAATAAGGTTCTCAAGCGATTCGTCGTCCCACATGGAAAAATCTATTTCTGACATGGCCTATTCACTCACAGGTTCTGCATGAAAGTTGCGTTTTGCGGACCACTTTTGGTTATTATCGTAGCGACGACAAACGATGCTTTGTAAGACGCCGGCCTCATTGCTGATGGCCACTTCTTCGCAGGCCTGGTCTATCGAATAATTGTCTAGCAGGATTTGCTTTCCTTGAAGTACTGCAACGACTTGCTCGTTTGGTAACGTGACGCGAGGGATTGTGGTCAAGGCTCGAAGTGGGTTCACCAATGCTGATTGAACATCCTCCATTGAAGTCAGCGAGGCCGCGTTCGTCGAGGTCTTAACGTCAAAATCACCAACACGTGTTCGCACGAGGGCTGTCATGATCGCGTCGGTTCCAACGCATCGCGCGAGATCGCGACCCAAGCTGCGTACATAGGTACCCGTGCTGCAGTCGATCTCCACTCGCAAATCTGGATAGCAATAGTTAAGGATTTCAAAGCGATGGATCTCGACCGTGCGCGGTGGAATCTCGACAAATTTTCCAGCGCGTGCAAGTTCATGTGCTCGTCTACCATTGATGCGAATCGCTGAATAGATAGGTGGAGTTTGGAGAATAGTACCTTGAAAACTTGTAAGTGCTTTCTCCAGCTCAGCAATGGTTGGAGCGTGACCACTTATCACGTCCGTCACTTCTGTTTCGCAGTCCACCGAGGGGCTGGTCTTACCGAGTTGAAAATCTGCTAAGTAAGTTTTCGGCAACAAATGAATCCAATCGACTAATCGCACCGCTTGCCCGACGCCAATTAGCAGCACCCCTTTAGCGATCGGGTCTAACGTCCCAGCGTGACCACACTTAATCGGTCGAATGATCCGTTGGATTTGATTCACGCAATCGCGACTCGTCACACCGATGGGCTTTTGAAAATTTAGAATTCCAAACATTCAGTACTTCAGGATATATTACAAAGAAGTCGAGCAATCCACGATGCGGCCAACAAAACATATCGTGCGAGCCAGCCCACCGAGCTTTTTCAAAACCTTGTGCTTTTTCAAAACCTTGAGGCTGAGGCGTTAGCCAATCTTTCTGCGGTGATTCTACGACTGAAACGCTTCCTATGACCTCAACCGACTTAATAGGTTATCGATTTTCAATTCAATTTACAGGTCACTATCGACGCGTGGGAGATCTTGAAGGCACGAGAGTCCTAGCAAGTTTAGAAATCGTTCTGTGGGATGATAACGAGCAGGAGTGGCTTTTTGATTTTTACTTTGGGATTTAGAGGAATTCTTTGGAGTAGGTTTTTCCTCTCGAACAATCTCGAGCAATTCTTTTCTCACTAATAAATTCAACATAGATGAGGCCGATCGATTCCAAAGCTTTTCAATCTCATCGCGAGTCGCACCTGGGTTGTAAGCGACCAAAGCCAAGCAATCTACGGCTGCTGGGGGAAGACGAGTCTCTCGCAATTTCCCCTGAATCGTGCTGGTTGATCGCTGGAATTCTGGAGCGACACACAATAGGTAGCCAGCTTCGCGTTGCTCGATCCGCATCACTCGTCCGGTGGATTGGTAAATCTGGTTTAATCGATCGACGAAGATAGGAACCTCATCCGCGTGAACTCCACGCATGGTGCTTGCGAGTTGGTTGCTTGTCATCGGTTTTGAATCAGGCTGCCCAACAAACAAAAGAGCCTCCACAATTCGCTCGGGAGTAATCGCAAACTCATCGTTGGATGGTTCCGAATTTAATGGCCCGGAGGCTAAAACCGAAGCTGCGTCCGGAGCCATATAGGCAGTTAATCCGGAAGCTTCTCTCATCGACCCGACAATGCTCTTTACGCTTGGGGAAGAGCTTGCAGACTCCTCGGATGGATAATCTTGCGAGGCCGTAATAGGAGACGTGCTAGAGCTGCTCGCAAGCACATCCGCATAGACTTTCCCCAATTGCTCCAGAGATAGCGAATCATCCTCGAGAGTCGGCCGCTCGGCTCCAAGAACGGGCTCATTCTCGTGCGTCTCAATCCGTTGAACACCTCGTCCGCCTCTCATTCTTCATCCACCGAATCAATTGCGAATTTTTTCAGGTCTTCCAAGTCCACGAATTCCAGTGTCGACATGTGAGTCGACGCGAGGACCACCTTCGGAGCTTTACCTGCTTCAAAAGCTTCCTTCCAACGCAAAACGCACAAACACCATCGATCGCCATTTTGAAGTCCTGGGAAACGATACGCAGGCATTGGTGTGCTCAAGTCATTGCCGCGAGCCTTCGAAAACTGCAGAAAGTCATCGGTCATTACCGAACAAACCAAATGTAAACCCTGGTCGTCAACTCCCGTATTACAGCATCCATCTCTAAAGAATCCGGTCATTGGATCGGCACTGCAGGTACCCAATTCACCACCTAAAACATTTTTGCCCGACTTCATTGCTCGCTCTCCGTTAGGTGATGAAATGATCCAAACGAACCGTATCAAGTATTCTACTCGCAAACTTCTGTTTTCAGTATTGCCGCGACGGAATAAGCAGAAAACCGGTCTTTGCCCACCACCTTTATGAGCCGGATGCTCATGAGAGCGTCACGTTTAAGAAACGGAATTCGATATCCTTTTAGGGTAAGTGGGGCCAATCAGCCGGAAGACGTTGGCTCTTACTTTTACCCGCTTTTTTTATAAACCATTCAGAGGCGATGGCCGTGACCGGTTACGGGCGGCTCAACCATTAAAAACATTGGTGAAAACACTAATATCCCCGGCAGAATTCGAATCTGCGACCTCAGCTTTAGGAAAGCCGCGCTCTATCCAACTGAGCTACGAGGACCTTTGACTAGTTCTATTATGCTGTCCGAGGCGGATAAGCTCAACAGCAGCTTTTATTTTGAATGGACGGGGATTTGAACCGACCTGCATCGATAGCTCGTAACGCCTATCGCTTTCTGTATACAATGGTTAGTGGCGAGCGTTGAATTGCGAACGCCGTTCGTTATCGCGCTATTAGCTTAAGTCTTCATGGTTGCCAATTTGAAAATCTCTATTCTTGTACCTGCCTATAACGAAAGGGGGTCGATTCGAACCGTAATTGACCGCGTTTTCGCGCTCGACATCGAGAACCTAGAGGTCATTGTTGTTGATGATGGATCGACCGACGGAACGAGAAAGGTTGTCGAGCAGTGCATCGGCGAGTACCCCCATCTTCGATTGCTTGTTCAACCGACAAACCGCGGAAAAACGGACGCGATTGCTCGAGCGATTGGAGAAGCGACCGGCGACATTCTGATGATCCAAGACGCCGATTTGGAATATGACCCGCAAGAGATTCCCGACGTCATTCAGCCGATTCTCGACAATCAAGCTGATGTCGTTTACGGGAGTCGATTCATGGTGAAAAAAGCGGCTCGAGTGCTCTACTTCTATCACTATCTTGCAAACAAAGGGCTGACATTTCTCTCGAATTTCCTCACAAACCGCAACATGTCCGATATCGAAACTTGTTACAAGGCGTTTCGAAAAGAGGTAATTCAACCTATGAAGTTGACAAGCCGCGGATTCGGGCTTGAAGTGGAAATCACGGCTATGATTTGTAAGACTAAGGCGAGAACCTACGAAGTCCCAATCTCCTATTATGGTAGGACTTATGACGAAGGCAAAAAAATTGGCTTGCGCGACGGCTTCGAAGCGTTGTGGTTTATCTTTTACTACAACCTCATCCATCCGTTCGGATCGGAAGGCAGACGCTACATCGCTGAAGTGAACCATTTATTGGCCGAGCGTCGTACCTCAGCGTAGGTTTGCTTTTGTAGGACGAACGTTTTGACCTAAATTAACGATTATACTGATTAAATCGTGGGCGGGTTTTGCTAAAGCGACGCCGAGGCTGTTCCTTCGAGTTTGCGGACTGCGTAAACTAGGGAAGTATGTCGTTCGTGGTTTCCTCACGGTAGAAGCTTTTCAGTGATCGTCTCTTCGCATCTGAAAGTATTATCGTCGGTCTTTTCCAAGGTGCATGGCTTGCCTGGTTGGTCTTTCGTGCGCGGGCTGATCTGCGTTGCGTTCATGTGGAATTGTTTGGGATTGTCGCCCGTATCGTTAGGACAAGATTCGGAAAACACCGTTCAGGACACCGCCGCGAAGCGAGTAGACGAAATACCCAACGAGCCCAAGAAGGCAAACGCGATTTCGGTTCCCGATATCTTACCCGAAACCGGTATTCGGTCTGTTTTAGGTGAACAATCCAATCGCCCCGACGCGGTTTATCTTCGACGCGACAATGGCGATGCCGTTTTTGTACCGCAGCTTCGCTACGAAGAATTCGAGCGATACTTGAATCAACAAACATCGCAAAGCCCCTCTAATTTACCGGTGGCAGTCTTTGAGGCAATCTCGGCGACCGGCGAAATTCGAGATGGCTTCGCACAACTGAAAATTGATTGCAAGGTTACGATCACTGACGCTGCAAAGAAGGTTGTCAAAATCGAACTTGGGCTTGGCAACTGTAACATCCAGCGGATTCCAAAAACTGTTGGCGGCCAAAGGAGTCTTCTTTATCCGAATAAGAATGGGCCAAAAGATTATTTGCCAAACAAGAATGGCTCAAGCAAGAATGCTCCAAACAATAATGGCGATGGATTCAATTGGGCAATTCAACCGGACGGATCGAATTTCTACTCGATTCAAATCGATGCGTTAGTCAAGGTTGATCGAGTAGGTCTCGATAGTTCGTTGCGACTCGAGTTGCCTTCGGGTCCAACCCGAATTGAATTGAAAATTCCATCTAACGCAAATCGTCCTGCAGCCAATATTCAATGGAGCGGAAATAGCGGCGAGGTTATTCAAAGTACGGACCAGACTCCGTTTGTAAAAGCAAACATCACGGGACGAGGCGGATCGGGATTGCTCACATGGAACGAAGGCTTGGAACAAC